>NZ_JRXI01000071.1:0-3531 GCF_000813645.1 Neochlamydia sp. TUME1
AAAATAGGTCCTATATTCTCGCATATATTCCAAGGTCATTAGCAGCATGTCTTCTAAACGTAGTTTATATTTACGCCCGCCTTTAATCTTCTTGGCCGCATCGGCTTGCTGTAAAATTTGCACCATCTTATCAAAGGTACCACGTTTTACCCCTGTCAATCTGCGAAATCGTTCATCATCTAATTTCTTTATCTTATCAGATTTCATGATGCCTCCTTTAAATGTTGAGTCACCATTTTACTAAAATTTACATTTTATTCCAGTTTCGAAAGAGGTCTAATATAAGCTTGATACTTACAGCCAATCAAGAGTTACCTTATTTGCTGAAAAAATTATTTATCCATAAGATGAGTTGCTAAAATTCCGAGCAAAAGGAAAAAATAAATACATTTTTTGAAGTAAGAAAGTTAATCAATAGTTAATAAGCTTTTAAGCAGCCCTTTATGCTATCATCGCCTAAAAAAACTATGCCCTTAAGTAAGAGGGGCAGCTAATATAAAAATAGGTCCTATATTCTCGCATATATTCCAATGCCATCAACAACATGTTTTCTAGACTTAGTTTGTATTTACGCCCGCTTCTAATCTTCTTGGCTTTATCGGCTTGCTGTAAAATTTGCACCATTTTATCAAAGGTGGTATACTCTACTCCTGTCAATCGTCGAAATCGTTCATCATCTAATTTTTCCATCTTATCAAATTTCATGATGCCTCCTTTAAATGTTGAGTTACCATTTTACTAAAATTTACATTTTATTTCAGTTTCGAAAGAGGCCTACTTAACCGCTTTATCTAGATTATCTTGCTCTTTATAGATTCTTCCTAGGTTGTGATAACAGACTGCTACCGTAGGATGATTTTTACCAAAGAGCATAAGTTTAATGGCCAACGCTTTGATGGTATAATTTGTGGCCTTCTCTAAATTGCCTTGGTTTAGGTAGATTTGCCCTAGGTTGTTGTAACAAGTTGCCACTAAGGGATGATTTTCGCCAAAAATCTTAATGCCCATGTCAAGCGCTTTGATGGTATAATTCTTGGCTTCGTCTAAATTGTTTTGCTTTTGGTAGATCTGTCCTAGGTTGTTGTAATAGTTTGCTAGAGGGGGATGATTTTCCCCGAAAAGTTTAAGGTTAATGGTGAGTGCTTTGTTAGTATAATCTGCCGCTTTGTCTAAATTGCCTTGGCTATGGTAGATTGCTCCTAAGTTACTGTAATAGCTTGCCACATCATGATGATTTTCCCCAAAAAGTTTAAGGCCAATAGCGAGAGCTTTTTCAGTGTAATCTGCCGCTTTGTCTAAATCGCCTCGCTCGTGGTAGATCGTTCCCAAGTTGCTATAGCAAGCTGCCACATCCTGGTGATTTCCCCCAAAAATTTTAAGGCTAATAGCGAGTGCTTTTCTAAAATAATCTTCTGCCTGGCTTAAATTGTGTTGGGCTCTGTAGATTACTGCTAAATTATTGTAACTATCTGCCACCTGGGGATGATTTTCACCGAAGAGTTTAAGATTAATGACCAGAGCTTTTGCACTATGATCTGTTGCTTTGTCTAAATTGCCTTGCTTTTGGTAGATCATTCCTAGGTTATTATAGTCTCTTGCCACCTCGGGAGAATATTTACCAAAAAGCTCAAGGTCAATGGCAAGCGCTTTGTTAGTGTACTCTTTCGCCAAGACTAACTTGCCTTGCATTTTGTAGATTTGCCCTAGGTTGTTGTAATCTTTTGCCACCTCGGAAGAATATTCACCAAAAAGCTTAAGGCCAATAGCGAGTGTTTTATTAGTATAATCTGCCGCTTTGTCTAAATTGCCTTGATGTTGATAGAGTTGTCTTAAGTTGTTGTAGCAACTTAGCACTTTGGGATGATATTCGCCAGAAAGCTTAAGGTTAATGATAAGCGCTTTATTGATATACTCTGCCGCCTTATCTAAATTGCCTTGGCTGTGATAAATTGCTCCTAGGTTGTTGTAATTTCTTGCCACATCGAGATGATCTTCACCAAAAAGCTTAAAGTTAATGATAAGCGCTTTATTGCTATACTCTACTGCTTTGTCTAAATTGCCTTGACTCTGATAGATTGCTCCTAGGTTGTTGTAACAAGTTGCCACTAAGGGATGATTTTCCCCGAAAATCTTAATGCCCATGTCAAGCGCTTTAATGGTATAATTTGTGGCCTTCTCTACATTGCCTTGGCCTAGGTAGATCTGTCCTAGGTTGTTGTAATAGTTTGCTACAGGGGGATGATTTTCCCCGAAAAGTTTAAGGTTAATGGTGAGTGCTTTGTTAGTATAATCTGCCGCTTTGTCTAAATTGCCTTGGCTATGGTAGATTGCTCCTAAATTACTGTAATAACTTGCCACATCATGATGATTTTCCCCAAAAAGTTTAAGGCCAATAGCGAGAGCTTGGTTAGTATAACCTGCCGCTTTGTCTAAATTGCCTCGCTCTTGGTAGATCGTTCCCAAATTGCTATAGCAAGCTGCCACATCCTGGTGATTTCCCCCAAAAAGTTTAAGGCTAATAGCGAGTGCTTTTCTAAAATAATCTTCTGCCTGGCTTAAATTGTGTTGGGCTCTGTAGATTACTGCTAAATTATTGTAACTATCTGCCACCTGGGAATGATTTTCACCGAAGAGTTTAAGATTAATGACCAGAGCTTTTGCACTATGATCTGTTGCTTTGTCTAAATTGCCTTGCTTTTGGTAGATCCTTCCTAGGTTATTATAGTCTCTTGCCACCTCGGGAGAATATTTACCAAAAAGCTCAAGGTCAATGGCAAGCGCTTTGTTAATATACTCTTCCGCCAAGACTAACTTGCCTTGCACTTTGTAGATTTGCCCTAGGTTGTTGTAATCTTTTGCCACCTCGGAAGAATATTCACCAAAAAGCTTAAGGCCAATAGCGAGTGTTTTATTAATATAATCTGCCGCTTTGTCTAAATTGCCTTGATGTTGGTAAAGTTGTCCTAAGTTGTTGTAGCAACTTAGGACTTTGGAATGATATTCGCCAAAAAGTTTAAGGTTAATGACAAGCGCTTTGTTGCTATACTCTACTGCTTCGTCTAAATTGCCTTGGCTATGGTAGATTGCTCCTAGGTTGTTGTAATTTCTTGCCACATCGAGATGATCTTCACCAAAAAGCTTAAGGTTAATGATAAGCGCTTTATTGCTATACTCTATTGCTTTGTCTAAATTGCCTTGACTCTGATAGATTGCTCCTAGGTTGTTGTAACAAGTTGCCACATCGAGATGATCTTCACCAAAAAGCTTAAAGTTAATAATAAGCGCTTTGTTGTTATACTCTACTGCTTTGTCTAAATTGCCTTGATTTAGGTAGATTTGCCCTAGGTTGTTGTAACAACTTGTCACTAAAGGATGATTTTCCCCGAAAATCTTAATGCCCATGTCAAGCGCTTTAATGGTATAATTTGTGGCCTTCTCTACATTGCCTTGGCCTAGGTGGATTTGTCCTAGGTTGTTGTAATAGTTTGCTACATTGGGATGACCCTTACCAAAAAGTTTAAGGTTAATGGT
>NZ_JRXI01000072.1:0-13245 GCF_000813645.1 Neochlamydia sp. TUME1
GCTTTGTCTAAATTGCCTCGCTTTTGGTAGATCGTTCCTAGGTTATTATAGTCTCTTGCCACCCAGGGATGATTTCCACCAAAAAGCTTAATATCAATAATGAGTGCTTTGTTAATATACTCTGCCGCTTTGCCTAAATTGCCTTGCTTTTGGTAGATTCCTCCTAAGTTATTATAATCTATTGCTACATTAGAATGAATTTCACCAAAAAGCCTAAGATCAATGGTGAGTGCTTTGCTAGTATAATCTGCCGCTTTGTCTAAATTGCCTTGGGATTGATAGATTTGCCCTAGGTTCTTGTAACGAATCGCCGCCTGGGGAGAATATTCATCAGAGATCTTAAGATCAATGGCAAGCGCTTTGTTGCTATACTCTACTGCTTTGTCTAAATTGCCTTGCTGGTAGTAGATTTGTCCTAGGTTGCTATATTGAGTTGCCACGTCTGAATGATATTCACCCAAAATCTTAAGGCTAATGGCAAGCGCTCTGTGAATAGACTCTACGGCTTTGCTTAAATTGCCTTGTTTTTGGTAGATCGTTCCTAGGTTATTATAGTCTCTTGCCACCAAGGGGTGCTTTTCACCAAAAAGTTTAAGCTCTATGGCAAGCGCTTTGTTGATATACTCTACTGCTTTGTCTAAATTGCCTTGCTCTTGGTAAATAATTCCAAGGGCATTTAAAACCCTTGCATTTTGCGGCTCTTCTTTTATTGCTCGAAGATACAATTTTTCTGCTTTCTCATGTCGAAAAAGCCTCTGATATATGTGCCCTTTCGTCTCTAGTGATTTATCCTCCAAATTAGAAGATCTAAGTTGTTCTTCATTGCCGGCTAAGAATTGGTGAATAGATTGATAGAAAGGAATAAAGATGTAGTAGATTTTTTTTATCTCTTTTAAGGCTTTATGATCTAAAGCAAATTGTTTTTCAATAAGAGCTGGATCCTCAAAGCTAAAAGGTTTAAGCAGAGGATTCATTGTCTCTTTTTGGGCCTGATAATGAGAATAAGTCTTAAGACGCATGAATAAGGCTAGGCTCATCCAATCCTTTAGCTTTTCAGTTGCCCCTTTCGTTATAATCTCTAACTCTCTTAGTTTATCAATCCTAGTAAAAGTGTCGGAAGCTTCTACTTTTTTAAGAAGGGCTAGCCTGTCCAAAGCTAAATGAGGAAACCTATAAAAATCATTTTTAACTTTAAATAACATTCCTTGTTTGCTTAGGTTACCCATCCCTGGATCAAAATTTTCCATATCTTCTCGAACTAAATGATGCTGGGCTAGGTATTGGCCTACACTAAGACTTTGTTGATAAGAAGCATTAAGCTTGTGTTGAACATTTTGTCTATATTGCTCAGTTAGATCCTCGCTGCCTAACAAATGAGTAAAGTTTAGCAATTCCATAGGAAGATGAGGTTCTTTTTTATGCCACCATTGGCCTTTTTCATCTTTACCTGCATATTGGGCCATCTTTTCAGGGGTTTGTATAAGCTCAAATGTCTTACCATTCCCTAAAGGAGTCTTGCAGCCTTTTCCTTCTACTCCTGCTCCATCAAAGGCAAAGCCCCGTGGCGTCATGCTATCAAAAAAATTAATGGCTTTTAAGCAAGGAATATTTAAAGCAGGAAGGATAGTTTCTCCTAAGTTGATGACTTGCAAGTGAAGTAAATTGGTTAGATTCTTAAAGTACTTTTTATTTGCAGGATTGTCCTCTTGGATAAGGATACCAAACTCTAGATCGGAATAAGGGGTCATTTCTTCTCTAGCTAAAGAGCCAAAGCCTATCATGGCATATTCACAAGGCGCAGGGCCTAAAACATCGATCGCCTGGTTAACTAGGGAGCTAAAAAAAGCCTTTATATTCTGAGCGATATTACTGTAAAGCTCTTTCACTTCGTGGAAAGAAGGAGTTCCTGTCAGACGTTGAATTTTTTTCTCTATTTCCTCTCTAAAATTTTTCAATACTATACGGTTATCACCGATTTTTTTCTTTATTATTTGTGAGTCTAAAGATTTGCCGTTACAAATTTTAATAAGTAAATTTTGAACTCTAGAAAGCTTATCTCTAAGAATTTCTTGACGCTCCTGGGGAGCAAGGAGCATGGCATAATTGTAAAGTCCTGCCGCTTGCAAAAGCGTTTCAGGGGTGCCTTTACATTCATAAACATCCCCTAATTTTTCTATGCAGACACTTTCTTGGATAGGATCATTTTTTTGAACGGCGAGCTTTAAAGCTAGAGTATAGGCTTCTTCTGCTTCTTCTAACTTAAACTTTATTAAGAAATTATTACTTTCATCTATAGAATAAACAAGCTTGTCTAGATACTCAGCAATTTTATTATGATACTCTGGCAGTTTTTGAGGTTGATAGCGTATCAACAACTGCACCTTGCTAGGTAGATGCCGCTTAAACATGCGAGCACAGCTTTTAGCATCAAGAACCTTTCTTAATTCATCATCGTTTAAACTGTTGAAAGATAAGAAAATCTGTTTGAAAATTTTTAAGGGCAGGGTAGCTAAACGATTGGAGGGATCAAATGCTTCTTGCTTACCAGCCTCATTAAAATCCTGTTTTGTAAGGGAAAGTCTTTTAGCTTTATTGATTCTAGCTTTTATATGAGGAGAAAAAGAATGGGCTTCACCAGAAAGAAGAGTAGGGGAGGTTGCTGATTTTAAAAGAAGAAAGTTATCCTGCTTTAAAGGCTTTTGAGCGTAAATAAAATGGCCGCCTAAATCTATAATGAAGATATATTCTTTAGGTCTTTCTTCACCAGGAATAGTGCCCCATTCCTGGGCTGTCTCAGCTGCAGCTATTCCCTTTCTTGGGAGGATAAGCATATCATTAACGCCACAAATCAAATGTTCCTCATTAACTGTCACCAATCTTATAGGAATAGATAAAGCCGAAGCTAGCAGATCTCCTTCACCTAAGCCGCTTACCCAAGATCTTTTTTTTATTATTTCTTCTGCTCTTTCGCTGTTCGTATGCTTGATGATGCCTGAAAGCGCTTCTCTTAAATAGGAGATTTTGTTTTCTTGATCGTCTAGCAAAGGGATTTTCCTAGAAAGGAGGGCATAACTTCCTAAAAAAGCGCTAAAAAAACAGTCGCCGTCACTTGGAACACCTTTTAATTCAAAACCTTCCTTACTTAGATAGTTAGTCGCAGTATTTACTTTTGCTATCATGGACTCACTAATAATAGCTGAAGAATCCTGCCATAAGCATTCAGCTATTCTATGTGTATTCCATTGACTAGGAGCTAAAAAGTTAGCTTGTTGCTTTTCTGTGGAGGAGTTAGCTCCCACTTTTTTTGTATGAAAGCTTTTCCATTCCTCAGTTTGTTCAATTAGCTGCTTCCACTCTTTACAAACCACTCGTGCTTTGCATAAGTCTTGCTTTTCTAATTTTTTGAAAATTTTTAAGCTAATCTCTGCATAAGGGCCTAGCTTCAGATAAGGCTGTTTTTCTTTTTCTATTTTCTCAAACGCAGTAAAGATGAAAGGTATAATGGGTAAATTTTCTACATTCATTCGCTTATCCTGATTTTAGCTTTATGGTATTTTAAGGGGTTTATAATATTACTGGTAATATTTTTAAGTTATTATTAAATATTGATAAATTATTTTAAATGAATACTAATTTTAATTTCTATAAATAAATGTTTAATGAATTTTTTTATTAGTTATTTACTTTTTAAATAGCCAGTCGCGTTATCCTCTTATTTTGTTTACTGTTCCATTCCCTTCTCATCTCTAAAAAGACCTAATTTTAACCTCATGATGACTTTTTAAGTGTTATTGCTCTTGCAATTACAAAAAAGCATATAAAGTTTAATCTGCATAGGAAAAAATTGAATCCCTACTTGCTAGTCTATACCTCTCTAAGATTACGCTTGCAAAGCACTCATTTAAATTGGCCCCCAGTTGAATCAAAAAAATTGGTACTTTATTGTATGGCTTTGGCTAGTCCTAATAGATAGGCAAGGCGATAAGTAACCATGCGGTTTTGGGTTAAATATCAAAAGTGTAGCTCCCAAGCTAAAAGCTCATTTCGCTAGAAAATGAGCAAAGTAGAAAAATATTTAAAATGCATCAATATTCTAGTGAAGGGGTAAATGTTTTTTTAAATTAGATCTTCGCATATTTCTACGATGAGCCTTAAGCTTGACTTTGATAATTCTATTTTGCTCAAAGGTTTATTTAACCTATCTCTTTAGAATTACTTGTAGAAAGAAAATAAAAGCCTTTTATATTTTATAGAGAGAAGTAGGCGTTGCATCTAAATAAACTTTAATTTATAAATTAGGTATGACTAACTCTACTATTATTTGGTTTAGACAAGATCTTCGCTTAGAAGATAATCCTGCATTACAGGCTGCCCTTCAGAAAGGAGCCTCTATTCTTCCTGTTTACATTTATTCTCCCGAGGAAGAAGGGGATTGGCCGCCAGGTGCTGCCTCACGTTGGTGGTTGCATCACTCTTTACAAAGTCTAGCTGATGAATTGTTAAAAAATGATTTACATTTAGTTATCCGTGCAGGCAATACGCAAAAAATTTTAGAAGAACTTTGCCAGTCTACGGGTAGCACTTCCATCTTTTGGAACAGACGTTATGAGCCGGCCGTTATTAAAAGGGATGCGCTTCTAAAAAGTCATTTTCATGAATTAGGCATCGAAACTAAAAGTTTTAATAGTAGCTTACTATTCGAGCCTTGGACTAACCTTAACAAAGAAAAAAAGCCTTTTCAAGTTTTTACTCCTTTTTGGAAAGCTTGTCAAAAATTGCCTGATCCTCCACTTCCTCTTGCTTGGGAACCTAAGAAAAAACTTGTTTCTGTTCGTGTTGATAGCATGGGTATTGATAAGCTCAACCTTCTTCCTCACATTCATTGGGATAGAGGTATCCAAGCCACATGGAAGCCAGGATCCTTAAATGCAAAAAAAGCTTTAATGGATTTTATAAAAAATTCTATTTACGAATATAAGGATCTAAGGGACAGGCCCGATTTGCCGGGAGTCTCACGCCTTTCTCCTTACCTACATTTTGGCGAGATAAGCCCTCGTACAATTTGGCACACCATTAAAGAGCAGTGCGATCCTAGTAAAGAAGGAGTTGAGGCCTACTTGCGGCAATTAGGATGGAGAGAATTTGCTTATCACCTTCTCTATCATTTTCCTCACACTTCTAAGGAACCTTTAAGAGAAGAGTTTAATCAATTTCCTTGGGATAATAATCCTGATCATTTAAAAGCATGGCAGAAAGGCCATACGGGCTACCCTATTGTTGATGCAGGTATACGGCAAATGTGGACAATCGGATGGATGCATAATCGTTTACGGTTAATTGTTGGTTCTTTTCTAGTCAAAGACCTATTGATAGCATGGCAAGAAGGCTTTGCTTGGTTCTGGGATACCCTTGTGGATGCAGATTTAGCCAATAATACCTTAGGTTGGCAGTGGGTGGCAGGTTGTGGGGCGGATGCCGCGCCTTATTTTAGGATATTCAATCCCATCACGCAGGGAGAAAAATTTGATCCCAATGGAGATTTTGTGCGGCAGTGGGTGCCAGAACTTGCCGCTTTACCTAATGAATGGATTCATAAGCCTTGGGCAGCCCCCGAAAAAACATTAAGAGAGGCTGGCATAGAGCTAGGAGTTACTTATCCAAAGCCTATTGTGGATCATGCAAAAGCCCGTGAAAAAGCACTGGCAGCTTTTCAAGAAATAAAAAACTAGCTCATCCATTCTTTTGCTCTACAATTCATTCTAATTCTTGTCTACGCTTTCTCTTTAGCAAAATTATTTAGAATAATGGTGTATTTGCTTTATCAACAGCTTTTAGGGGAGAATTAAGGAAAGCTCGTAGGCTTAATCGATTATTTACATCATGCTCTGTATATAAAATTGACTTTTTTTAAATTTTTTCTGATACTTAAATAAACCTTAAAAAAGGCTTTATTTATGCCATTTACTCTACCTATAGGAGCCTCGGCTCCAGATTTTTGCCTGCCAGCCACAGATGGAAAAAATTATTCCTTAAAGGATTTTAACTCTACTTCTATGCTAGTCATTTTCTTCACGTGCAATCATTGTCCTTATGTGACAGGATCCGATGAAGTGACTCGCCAGACAGCTGAAAAGTTTAAAAATGAGGGAGTAGTTTTTGTAGGCATTAACTCCAATAGCGCAGCCACCGTTCCTGCCGACTCTTTTGAGCATATGCAGGAGAGAATGCAAACCCATCATTTTCCTTGGTATTATCTTTATGATGCTTCTCAGGAAATAGCTAAAGCCTATGGGGCCTTGCGCACCCCTCATTTTTTCGTTTTTGATCAACAGCGCAAGCTCATTTATACGGGTAGAGGAGTTGACAGTCCCAGAGATACCTCTAAGGTGAAGCACAATGATCTAGAGAAGGCCATAGCAGAGCATCTGGCGGGTGGCTCTGTAACTACACCTTTAACAAATCCTATAGGCTGTAATATTAAATGGGAGGGTAAAGAGCGTCATTGGATGCCAAGCGATGCTTGTGACCTTATCTAAGGCAAGCTTAAAGGAATTTAATGAAAATTTTAATTGCTGATGCGTCTGGGTTTATAGGAAAAAATTTAGCTTTAGCACTTATGCAAGCAGGCCATGATGTAAAGATACTCGTGCGCAAAAATACAGGCTTAGCTAACAATGAAATAAGCTGGGCTCCTGAAAAAGGAGCCATTAGTGACAACGATCTAGAGGGCATCGAAGGAATTATCAATTTAGCGGGCGATAATATTTTCAAAGGACGATGGACAGAAGCTAAAAAGAGGTCCATTATTGAAAGCCGTCTTCAGGCAACACGTACCCTTGCAAGTTGTCTTCTTCGCTTAAAAAATCCTCCTAAACTTTATATTAATGCTTCTGCGATAGGTTATTATGGGAATCGGGGAGATCTTCTTCTGACTGAAGAGAGTTCTAACGGTACTGGATTTTTAGCTCACGTTTGCGAAGAATGGGAAAAAGCTACTCAGGATCTAGAAACGCTGGATGTGCGTGTAGCGTGCCTACGTTTTGGAATCGTTCTTAGCACTAAAGGGGGAGCTTTAGCTAAAATGTTGTTAGGATTCAAATGGGGAATAGGTGGTAGAATTGGATCGGGACAGCAGTATATGAGCTGGGTAAGCTTAGAAGATGTGCTTGCTGTGTTTTTACATATTTTAAAAACAGAAAAATTGAAAGGCCCTATTAATGTGGTGGCTCCGCATCCTGTCACTAATCATGTATTTACTAAAACGTTAGGAAAAGCACTCGGCCGACCTATCATTTTATCTCTTCCCACCCTTGTTTTACGGATCTTGCTGGGTGAAAAAGCCGATGAGTTGCTGTTATCCAGTCAGCGCGTTTCATGCTCGAAATTAATCGATTCGGGCTATAAGTTTCTCCATAGTAACCTTGAAAAAGCGCTTCCTCAGCTTCTTGCGCAAGAGAGTTAGCTTTTTTGGTTAGTTTCTTCATGGATAAATATGCGCTGAATACGAGGTCCTAAGCAGGTAATCAATTCATGGACAATCGAATCTCCCTGTGAAGCTACTTCTTCAGGTGCAAGATATTGGCCATGCTCATCCTCGCCAAAAATCAATACTGCATCTCCAATGGCTACATTTTCAATATGGGTAACATCTACCATCATAAAATCCATGCAGATTTTTCCTACCATAGGGGCTTTTTGCCCTCGAATAAGAACATACCCTTTTCCACTGTAATGGCGATGAAGGCCATCAAAATATCCAATAGGAAGAACAGCGATTTTTTGTTTATCCCGTTCGACGAGGTAGCTGCGGCCATAGCTAATGGTATCGCCTGCTTTGCAATAATTAATGCCTGCAATCCTTGAAACAAGCGTAAGAGATAGTCGCAATTCCATTGCTTGGCGTGCAGCTTCTGAGCAGTGGAGTCCATAGATAGCTAAACCCACGCGAACCATGTTATATTGATTAAAATCGAATCTAACAACAGCGCTTGAGTTTGAGGCATGATAATAGTTAGCTGCAATCTGATGTTTTTTTAGCTGGGCAATAACCGCATCAAAGCTCCGCGCTTGAGCCAATGTAAAAGAGTCTTGCTTGGGGTCATCAGAACAGGCAAAATGGGTCATTATGCCCTCTAAAATAAGATGGGGGCAATTTTTGATTAAAGTCGCAAGCTCTAACGCATTGTTAGCTGGGCACCCTAGGCGATTCATTCCTGTATCAACATGCAAATGTACTCGAATGCTTTTATTTTGTTTAGAAGCCTCGCTTGCTAGGGCAGTAATAAATTCCTTTTCACTTACCCCCACTTCCAGCTCCCATTTAACAATTTTTGCAATTTCATAAATAGAAGAATGGATCACAAATATTGATTGCTTAATTCCAGCTCTTTTAAGGACTACTCCTTCATCTACACAAGAAACGCCTAAAATATCTACCCCACAGGTGGATAAAAATTTTCCTATACGTATTTCCTCGGTGCCGTACGCTAACGCTTTAACCATCACCATAAGGCGCGTGTTAGCTCCTATCTTATGGCGGATGGTTGCAATGTTGGATTGTATAGCAGCAAGATTTATAAAACATTGATTGCTGGCTATACTATCATTGAAAATTTCTATTAAATTATTTAATGATTCTTTACGTTCATTTTTGATGACTACATAGTCATTGCATTTTATATGGGCTTGCATCTGCTCAAGAGCATCGCGATAAGTATTGTAGTGGCAAATTTCTAAAGGATTTTTTGCTTTGTTAGTGATGTTAATGATTTCTTGAAAATTATGCGGGCCTACTAAAGCTAGTACTTGCACTTTATTTTTTATAAGAGCATGGCCTATGCGCCTATATTCCGAAGTGTTATTTTCTTTTTTTCCTTGTATGCCACCAAAAATAAATATCCTACGCTGTTCATTAGAGGAGTGTTCAAAATGTTTAAGGGCTTGATCAACAGATTGAGGATCGGAGCTATAAGTCTCATTGATAAATGTTGCGCCTATTGGCGACTTCCATATTTCTGTACGCATTGGCTCTAGTATGTAATTATAAAGAACTTCTTTAATTACCTCAGCAGAGACTCCTAGGAGCCAGGCAGCTTTAACTGAAATGTTAAGAAGATCCATAAAATAATAGAAGCCAGCATTAACCCTTTCTTTTAAATAAGCTCCGCAAGGGAATTTGATCCCGTATTGCATCTCTGCATCGTAAGGTTTGCTTAAAAGATGAGCATGAGGAAGAAAAGGAGTTTCTTTATTCCAAAAATAGTAATTAGCTTTAATTTGCTTTAAATAAGGCTCGAGAAAAGGAGTTTGAGGGATAAGGGCCCATTTATTTTCAGGAGAGATAGTTATAAGCTTAACAGTTTCTGCTACAAGAGCCTGGTGATTGCCAAAAGTGATCAGATGTTTTTTGCCTAAATGAGTAAGTATACATGCTTGAGGATGAATAATTTTTGCTAAACGATTCATTTCATTATCTTGGGAAACCGCTGCTTCTATCAGCGCAATCTCATGCTGTTGAGAGATGTTGAGAATGCTTAAAGGTACGCCCACCTGGCTATTAAAGCTACCAGGAGATGCTATTACTCTTTTGGTAGGTGCTATCATCGCCTGTAGCAAATCTTTAACCATTGTTTTACCATGCGTACCAGCGATGCCGACTATAAAGGACTTAAGTTGATGTCGATAGGCTGTGGCTATCTCCTGGAAAGCTTTTAAAGGATCTGATACACGTAAAAGATTAATAGCAGGTAGCTTGGCTGGTTGCCAATCATCGCGTACAATTGCGAAGCGTGCACCTGCTATTGCTGCTTGTTCAATGTAAGTATGACCATCTTCAACTTGTCCTGGTAAAGCTACAAATAGTGAATGGGGAGAGGAAATTAAGCGAGAGTCGATACAAATTTGATCAATAATAGGGGAGCCTATACAAGGGCCAGATAGGGCTGCAGAAAAGCCTTCCCAAAGTCTTAGGTCAAATGGATCCATAGCCAGTCAGTAAGTAGGTTAGAGGCACTATAACTTATTCATCATAGAAATTCAAGGTAGAGAAATTTTTGTGGATAAATTTCTTGTAACTTAGGTAGGTACCTTCAAAAATGTTATAGGAAAAAAACGGGCTTTAGAATTTAATTTTTGTGCAAACATTTATCAAAATTTTTACGAATATTTATCTATTATTTTTTGATGAATAAAATAAAGAAATATTGTAGCGGCCTTATTCAAGATAAGAAAGTGGATCCAAATAGTAGCATGGGTAAAGCGATTTTCTATCTAAATATCCACGGGGAAGCATTTACTCTATTTCTGCGTATTCCTGGAATCCCTTTAACTAATAATATCGCAGAGCAAATAATGAAAAAAGCTGCTCTAAATCGCAAAATTGCATATTTTTTTCGCAATGAAACTGAAGCTATAATTGCCACATCCTTTTGAGCGTGATGGAAACTTGCGCTCTCAATAAGGTCAACTCCCTACAATTTTCTAATTGCAATTCAACAAAATACCAAAAAGATGTTTACCGAAACCCGAAACTTTGGCTCTCTTGGGTCTATGAAAAAAGACTTAAGGAGTTTCAGTCAACTCTCCTGCAATCACAACCTCCTCCTCTTTGACATCATGAATCTTATTGATTAAGTCATTGATAATGTCTTGAACTAAATCTTCTAGCAATGCCGCATATTTATTAAATTCTGGCCATAGTGTATTGTTAACAAAGGTTGGATTTGCTCGAAGCATAGCTGTTGTTCTTTTCTGTCTTTTATAACGGTATGTCTGAATTTGAAACTTATTGCAAAGGGCAACAAACAGTTTTTTCTTCCACTCGTTTCCAAGGTGAATTGTATATTCAAGAGGTTTTTCAACAGGCTCCTGCTTATGTCGTTCTAAAATTCGGTTTTTAGCAAGGGTAGCAGCATGCTTTTCACCTTCACTTTTGCTGCTCGCAATCAGCGCTTCGATTTTTTTAATTTTTTCTAACATGTCCATGCTTACATAATATCCCATTAGAAATTTTATTTAAATGATTTTCGTTCTTGATTTTCATTCCTTGAAACAGCCAGACCATTGATAAACAAGACATTCTCAAATTTGAAGGTCATTCGTTAAGCATGCTCACCGCAAGAGCACCTTTCTCCGAAGAACAAAGGAAAAAAGGTCAGTATCAAAATTTAAATACGTTTACTTTCAAAGATGGAGATAAAAGGATAGTTTGGCTTAAAGAACTAGCCTTCTCCGTAGCTCTAATCACAAAGATCTTCAAAAACGAAGACGGCTCTACAGGCATTCTCTACATTTTGACTAACGACCTAAATTATGAAGCTGACCGTATCTGTAAGATCCATTACCAAAGATGAAAGGTAGAAAAGTATTACAAATCGATAAAGCAAAATACCAGCCTTAGGAAGTCTCCAACCAAAATTATTCGTTCTCAAAGAGACCCTATTTTTGCCTCTTTTATCGCTTATTGCAAGCTTGAATTTCTCCTAGTCAAAATTTCACTTAATCATTTTGCCCTAGGATGTAGGCTAATCCTTAAAGCTAATCAGATGGCTTATCAAGAATTGCAAACCTAACAAAGAAATTTCATGTTCGCGTAAGTAAAATTAAAATTTTATTGCTACCAAACCAGTTCCTTTGTATAAGAAAATTTTTATCTTTTGGAAGAATAGATGCTAAATTTTCTTTTGATTCTTTTCTTATGCAGTGTTTGCCTACCTCTTCAAGCGACTGAAGAACCTGGGGGCTTAGCAAACTTTAATTCCCCCCAAGAAACCCTTATAGGCGAGCAAAATATCGCCACTTTAGGTGGGGAGCCTTCAGCTATGGTAGATGGCTGCGTTAACGTCATCACCGGTACCTTTATCGATCATGCTATTGATCTATGGACCCCAGGTCCAGATCCTCTCTATATAGAGCGTATTTACACCCATACCAGCGGCTGGAGCATTAACGAGCCAGAAAATATAGAAATGCTTGGCGGCAGCTTAAACAGAGTTGTTCACGAAGAAAAAGGCATGAAGACTTTATATACCAATACCCTAATTGGGCGCACCCTTTTCATCAATGCAACCAATTACACACAAGGATTGACCAATTGCTCTAAAGGATTCATTAGCGGCAAAAGCAATCCCCATAATCTTCAAATGCAAATTATTTCTCCTAAACCAGGTACTTTCGCCGTGTATTTAAGAGATGGTTCAAAAAGCCTTAAATATTTTGGTTCCTGTCATCGCACACCACTTTCTCTGATGGAGAGTCGCCATCAAGATGGGCTTACTTATGAACAAAAACCTTATGGAATTAAGACGCAATATACCTATCAAAAATCCCCTTTAGGGTGGAAAATTGATGAGATAAGTAATACCAATAGCCTTAAGCAAGATCTAGGGAAGATTCACTTTGAATATGATAATTTTAAGCTTAATCCCCGCATGGTAGCCTATGCCAATCAAGATCAAAGCGGAAGCTGCGCATATCTTTTCAGCAATTATCCGGCCAGGCATGACCTTCATCAAGTGATTTCTACTCACGCTCCCAAAGTCTGCTATTCTTACGATAATACGACCCACCGCATGAAACAAAAAGCCCTACCCAATGGTCGCCTTAAGCAAATTGAATATTATGAGGAGACCAACCCTTACGCCTATACTAAAAAACCTTTAACTTTTTACGATGCATGTACTTCCCCTTATGAACGTGTATCTTGTTTAAAAGCTGCGGTAGGCACCGATCAAACCCTGCATCCTACCCATCGCTTTTACTATGAGGTAAATCCCATCAACCGTAAAAGTCGTATTTATAGCTATCCAGGGGGGACGACCCGCGTGCTCGATCTTCATAACCAAGAAACTCGCTATCATTATGACTCAAAAAGACGCTTAACAGGCATCGATAAGCTGTTAGACGCTAATCTTTATCGCACGCAAAGTTTTTTTTGGAGCTCTTTGCCACATTTAGAGGGATGCTTAACAACCAAAACCCTACAAGATGGTCAGGGTAACTTACTAAGCAGCCGCTATTACGATTACGACAAAAATGGAAATATAAAACATGAATGGCTGCTTGGAAATCTTACGGGGAATGCAAAGGGCCCTGTGCTAAATAAAGAGGGCATTCCTATAGCGGGACAATATGACAGCTACATTCGCACTTATGAGTATAGTGATGATGGATACAACCATTTATTACGTGAGCAAGATGGATGTAAAGAGATCGTTTACGTCTATTACCCTAAATCTGCTTTACTCC
>NZ_JRXI01000073.1:0-3062 GCF_000813645.1 Neochlamydia sp. TUME1
ATTAGATTCCGACGGTAATTCTTATCAGCCTTTTGAATGTATTGAGTATGATATTGCCGATAACCCTATCTGTAAAACTGATCGTCGAGGTTTTAAAACAACTTTTAACTATAACATTCGAGGCCAACCCTTCCTCATCCAATACCCTGATGGATCTACCGAAAAAAATGCATATACCCTTGAAGGCTATCTAGCTAAAAGCATCTCCTTAAATGGAAAGGTTACCCAGACAGATTATGATTATTTAGGAAGAGCTTGCCGACAGATGACTTTTGCTCCTACAGGGGAAAAGCTTAGCGAAACCACTACCCATTACAATCATTTTCATAAGATAGCCGAAGTGGATGCTGCAGGAGAGTTTACTCATTATCAATACGATGCTGCTGGCCGTCTGGCCAGCATCGTAAAAAATGAAGCAAAAACTGTTTATCAATATGATGCCTGCCAACGGCTCGCTAAGACATTGGAATATTTTGGTCCCGAGGAAAAAGACTATATTGCCAGCGTTAAAGAGTATGATGCTAAGGATCGCCTTATCGAGGAGCGCACTGAGGATGCTGAAGGGCAGGTGTTAACCAAAATAGGCTATCTTTACAACGAGCAAGACCAGCCCATTCAAACAATTTCTTATCATCACTCCAAGCCTGTTATCACCTTTACCCACTATAATGCCTATGGGGATGTTGACACTGTAATTGATCCACAAGGACATAAAACCCGCACCCTCTTTTATTATCTTCACCTTAATCAAGAGGGTCAATATGTATATGCTAAAGAAACCATTGATGCCATCGGCCAATTTTTTTTCAGGAACATGATAGCTGCGGGCATGTTCGCTTTGAAATTCGTCGCGACCCTATGGGCGTTATCCTGCAAAAACGTGAGTTTTTTTATGATGCAGAAGGGCTTTGCTGTAAACAAATTGAGCATGTGCTGACTCCTCATCAACCTGATCGCCTGGTCACCACTCATTTTGAGTATGACTTTGCCAAAAACTTGATAGGGTGTACGGAAGCCGTAGGAACTCCTGAGCAAAAGCAAACAAAGTATGTCTATAATGCTTATAGGCAAAAAGAAAAAGTTATCAAACCCGATGGGGTAGAACTGCACTACGCCTATGACTGGCTAGGTCGCCTCACCTCTTTTTCTTCCACTGATAACTCTTTGCATTACCACTATACTTATGATGCTAATTCTAATGTTGTAGGTGTGGAGGATAAGCATACAGGAAAGTCTACCACGCGTGTTTTTGATAAAAATAAACGTTTGGTCCAAGAAACTTTATTCCATGGGTTAACTCAACAATATAGTTACGATAATTTAGATAGGATCCAGGAAATTATACTTCCAGACCATTCTTCTATTCAATACTCTTACAAATCACTTTACCTTCATCAAATTAGTCGAGGCCCTTATCGACACACCTATCAGCATTACAACCTTTCGGGGGCATTAGAAGAGGCTAAATTGATGGCTGAAGCAGGCTTAATTCAATACGCTTACGATGCCTATTCTCGTCTGATTAGCATTTCTTCTAAGTCCTTAAAAGAGGATATTCCTGAGAACGGTTTTGATCAAGTGGGCAATCTTTTAAAAAGAACAACCCTCGACCCAGTGGGCAAAGTAAACAGTATCTATACATACGATGCTTTATATCAGCTTCAATCCGAAAAAGGCCTCGTGGATCATATTTATCGCTACGACTCCCTCCATAATATGGTGGAGAAAAATAAACGTCCCCATACCGTTAATGCTCTCAATCAGCTTCTTCATGATGGCTTAGACCCACATGCTTATGACCTAAATGGAAACCTTATCCGTAAAGGCTCTTTAAACTTATCTTACGATGCATTAGATCGCTTGATTGCCATTCATACTCCTACTCATCAGGTAACCTATGCCTATGATGAGCTTAACCGCCGTTTAAGCAGCACCTTCTATTCCTGCTCTAAAGTTGAAAAAAAGTGGATACCTGAGAAAGAAATTCGTTACATGTACCATGGACTCAACGAAATTGGCGCCTGTGACTCTAAAGGTAACATTGAGCAATTGCGTATATTAGGTAGAGGTAAAGGAGCTGAAATAGACGCTTCGGTTTTGCTAGAACTCCAAGGTAAGGCTTACATACCCATCCATGACACGTTAGGCAATATCCGCCTACTGATTAACGCCAAGACCCATACCATAGAAGAAACTTATCGATATACCGCTTATGGGCAAGAGTCTATTTATAGCAAAAATAATAAGCTTAGCAAGCAATCGATCAACCCTTGGCGTTTTTCTTCTAAACGTGTAGACGCTGAAACTCAGTTTGTTTACTTTGGACGCCGCTATTACAACCCCGCGACCACACGCTGGATAACTGCCGATCCCTTAAGCTTTGAGGCGGGCCCTAATCTATATGCCTATCTTTTAAACAATCCTTTAAATGATAGAGACCTGTATGGATTAAGAGGTTCCAGTCCTAGCCGTGGGGAGAAACACCGCGAAAGTGTGATCATGTATGGCAAAGAGCGCGCCTCTTATAGAATCGAAAAAACACCGATTAGAGGAAAAGGTGAAAATACAAAAAGCCTGCCTAGAGTTAGCTTTACAGATAGGTTTGAAAGAAAATTTGTGCGTTGTGAAAGCTCCTCATTAGCCGTATTGCTAGGGAGTAAATCAGAAAATATTCGTCTGGGTGTTCATAATGGCATTATGACCACCCAACTAGAGGCTATTAACAATGCCATCCACCTTAGAGAATTAGGGTGGGAATATTCGATAGATGTCATCCATAATGCTACGCATAATTTGATTAACGATTGTGTTGAATCAGGCTTAGGTTTATGTTATATAGCTACGACTCCAGTACGCGTTAATCATGAAACGTGGGATAAATTCTTTGACGAATATCCACGCGGAGAGTATTTTCAAATTTGCCATAGTCAAGGGGCTATAAATGTCAGAAATGCTCTTTTAAGTTATGATGAAAAGCTACGCAAGCAAATTACTGTGTTAGCCATTGCTCCAGCAGCTTATATGTATGCTGACTCCTGTAAAGAAGCTTATCACTATCGGGC
>NZ_JRXI01000074.1:0-9534 GCF_000813645.1 Neochlamydia sp. TUME1
ACAAGCTTGGCGCGATCCTATTCCTTATATTGATGTGGGAGGCTTAATACGGAGTAAACGCGATACAGTGACCTTAAATTCTTGCCCAGGGGCCGCTTTTCATGACCATTCTTTCCAAAGCCCTACGTATGAAAAAGTATTTAAATATCACTTCGAAAAAGTTAAAGGTTTAGGTAATTTATGAATAAAATTTATATGCCCATTTTTATCATTTTAATGTTCATATTATCGGGTTGCGCATTAAGCTTATTGAATAGCTATGAAGAACCAAAACAAGCGAAGTTCGTAAGTGAAATTTTAGATAAAGCTTCTAAAAAGCTTCGTTCAAAGTATGACATGCGCACTATTGGTACAGGCATAGGCATGCCTGATGGAGTGGTGACTATGCTAGCCTTAAGTTTTGAAAAAACGGGTCCCTTAAGCCGAGAAGAAGGGCGTAGAATCATTGTAGATTGTGTACAAGAAATGCTTCAAATTATCAATACCCATGAAAGGATTAGACCTTACTTAAAAAATTATCCTTTTACCCCTAACGATATTGAAATCGCAATTTTTTTGAATGGTCCCTCAGCCCATCCTATTTACTATCCAGACTTTGATGTAATTTCTTCCACAAATGAACAAATAAACTATATGTTTACCGCTTCTGAAAACCCCAAAAGATACATGAAAGTAGAAAAAGAAAAGTTTGAGGAAGCTTTGAAAATGGTTCAAAATGAAAATAAGCAATAAATTTATATTCCCAATTTTATCGCTTTAAGCCGTCTATCTGGTGCTGTACTAAGCTTGCTAGATAGCTATGAATCACCTAAGCAGGCTAAATTCGTAGGAGAAATTTTAAGTAATATGCTTATAAAGCTAGGCTTGCATACCCAATCCTCTCAAAGCTACCGATTCGACTTCAAGGGATGATTTTATAAAGTAGGGAGGTGCATGAGGGGCAGCTTAAAAGCGTATGGAACTTTCCCAAACTCTCCAGGCAAACTATAACCTGCGCACCAGGGGTACAGGTATAAACATGCCTGGCGGAGTGGTAACAATATTGATTCAAATTTTATATTCCTTATTATACGCTTCAAAAAAGCCTACCTACCTAGCCCTCTGGAAAATGTCTCTCTACTCAACGGGAGGGATTTTAATTTAGAGTTTTAAGTATTTATAAGAAGCTAGGCTTGCGCAGATGAAAAATGGAAAGAGAGTAGCTAGCCAGGGTTCTACAACCTGCCTTTTTCCTAGTACAAGAGCAGCATTAAGGAGAAGATAGATGGCCACTAAACCAAAAATGCCTAAAGTATAGATAAAAAAAGGAGAAAGAGTACGTGAGTACCTCACGCAGAAGGGTGCAATACCGATAACTGCTAGTAGGCATAACCAAGGTATAATCATTTTATGGTAAAAAACAGAGGCCCTTTGAGATTCTTTCTGGCTTTGTATGCTAAAAGAAGGCGGGAGTTTCTTCCATAATTCAGAGAGAGATTCATCCTCCGGATTTGTTATTCCTTGAAAAAGATCACGTTTGTGAAAACGCATTTCCGGAAAAGAGAGAAGGTCGAAACTTTCTATAATCACAAGCTCGCCTGTAGGTTGGCGTTTAAAATGATCGATAAAATGCCCTACAGGAGGCTGACCGTAGGGATAAAGGTATTTAATCCGGTAGATATCATTAATATCACGGATCCAATAGGCGTCCACAAGTTTTTTTTCGTTAGAGTTATAATCATGAAAAATAATATGGCTATTATCCTTTAAATTTAAGTTTTTTACTGCTAACTGAAGAAGGCCTTTATGCTTATGGATACGATGGGTTTGCTCGATCTGCTTAATTTTCTGCAAGGCTAGAGGGATCCAAAACTGGGTGTTTATATAGATTAGTAAAACCATCGCCATTCCCAAAAAGATAAAAGGTCTGATTAATGTTCGAAGGGGGATCCCGCTAGCCATTAGCGCCACCAGCTCGTTATGAATATTTAAATTAGTAAGAGTACGGATGGTAGCTAAAAGCAAGCCAAAAGGAATGAAAACTTCCATTCTTGGGGCAAATTCGCAGACATAGTAAAGGGCTATTTCGTAAACTTGAAAATAAAAGTGATGATAATGAAAATTGCTGGCATGGCTAGAATAATCGATTAATACATACAGACCATAAAATGTTAAGATAAAAAGAAAAAAAGATTTAATGGTTTCTTTTAAAAAATAACGGGGCCAGATTTTAATCATTATTCGATTCCTTTGGACAAACGCGATAGCATGTTTAAAGCGGCGAGAATAATAATCAATTGAGGGAATAGATAGAATAGGGTGGATAGCACTAGCTGATGCTCTGCCCCTTTGGCGAAGAAAAAAGCTACAATATATAAAGCTGCTAATCCTATCACATAAAAAAGCCCTCGATTATGGTGATTTCTACTAATGCTCATCCCAAAGGAGGCGCCCATTAATGTAAAGGTGAAGGCTGCTAAAGATATGGAAAAACGCCGGATCAGCTCCGCATAACTTCGATTAAGGTTACGAGAAGCTAGATCTAAGCCTACTCTATTATCATCGCTATGTTCACGCAAGGCTTTTTCTTTTTTTAAATCTTGTATACGTGCTCTTAATAAAGCAAGACGCAAATGATCATTATTTAATGTCCAAACTTTTTTTTGAAGAAGTTGGGCAAAGTCTTTAATAGATGTTTTCATTTCACGAATATTTTCGACCAGTAAGGCTTCATGGCGCGGTAGGTGATTGCCATGGGTAGGAGAGATTAATGTCATCTGGCTACCTTGGAAGGTCACTGAACTTGCTTGTAAGTTTTTCGCTAAAATTAAATGGATGCTAGCGTTGTGTTTATCGGGGATAGCAAGAATGCTATCACCCGCATATTCACCCGTACGGGATTGACCTAGAGTGTCTGAAAATATACCTCTTAGGCGCATTAAGTGTTTGTTATGAAGAAGGAGGAGGGGGTTAATAGTGCGTAGCTCCATTTTTGTAAGACCCGTCTGCAAATGGGATTGAGTAGCCAATTCGGAAACAATATAAAAGTTTAGGGCTGCTATAAAGAAGCTTGCTATTAACAAAGGAGCCAGCACCTCCCGCAAAGAAAGGCCGCACGCCCGGAAGGCTGTCATTTCATGAGATTGAGACAAACGCTGCATTAAAATGATGGCTGAAATTAAACAGGAGATAGGAATAGCTACGGGAAGTAAATAGGGAATTTGGTGTAAAACAAACCATAAGATAATCCATCCTTCAGATCCTAAGGCAGCAAAGTGAGCTATCTCATCTAGCCGGGTAATTAGAAGAATAAAAATAAAAGACAGTAGGCAAAGAAAAAAAACTTTTATATACTGCTTTAACAAGTAGCGCCAAATTATAGGCATTATTTAACTCTAAAGATTAGCTAAAAAATAGCATACAATGAATCAATCATTTGTCTCAATCAGGATTGTGTGGATGGGCACTCGAGCTTAATAATATTAGAGAAAGATTGAAGGATTGATGCAAGTTGATCAATCTAGAGTTGAGTAGGTGACTAGCTAAAGTTTAAATAGGTAAAAGCTTTCTTTAATGCAGATATCAGCAAATGAATGTTTTAAATGAGTTTTTAAATCACAGGACATTGAATCCTTTTTTTTGCCTGCTATATAAAAATATAAACTAAAGAGAGCCTATGGACAAGAAAGAGTGGTTTATTAAGATTGACAATCAAAAAGAAGGACCTTTTAGTATTTCCGAGCTAAAAATTCATCCACACTTGACCCCAGACACATGGGTGCGGAAAATAGAATGGCAAGACTGGCTACCAGCACGCCAAGTCCCAGAACTAAAAGTCTTGTTTGAAGACCATCATTCGGAAGAGCTTAGAGATAAATTTAAATCTAATAAACCGCAGGTTCAAGAAGATTCTACTTTGTTACTGGAAAAGCCGCAGCCTCCTTTTTTTATTTATTGGTTAATTGTTTTGCTGTTTCTATTTCTCTACTTTTTTTATCAATTTTATAATTTTTAGATAAATGAATTTAGAAGAAACGCTATTTAATTTTTTAAACATTCATGCTAACCATCAGCAGCCCGTACTTTTGGGATTATCAGGAGGATCGGACTCTCTTGCTCTTTTCTATCTTCTTATAAAATATAGAAATCTAAAAGCTTTAAACTTTGCTGCTGCCCATGTAGATCATGGTTGGCGGGCAGAAAGTAAAGAAGAAGCCCGTCAGCTACAGCATTTAGCCGCTTCAATGCAGGTGCCTATTTATTTAAAGAATTTAAATATCACCCAGCTTTTTGGCAATATGGAAGAAGCTTGCCGTCACGAACGTTTAGCTTTTTTTAAGAAGCTATGTCATCAGCATGGTTATCAAGCTGTTATCTTAGGGCACCATTTAAATGATCAAGCAGAAACAGTCTTGAAAAAAGTTTTAGAAGGAGGGAGCCTGCCTTATTTAGGGGGTATGACTCCTGTAACAGATTATCAGACGTTAAAGTTATGGCGACCTTTTTTAACCTGCTCGAAATCTCAAATCAAGCAATGGCTTGCCTGTAAAAATTATAAGTTTTTTGAGGATAAAACCAATGAAGATGAAAGATTTTTGCGTGCGCGTTTCCGCCACACGATTATTCCGCATCTAGCTAGCACATTTGGGAAGAAAATAGAGGAAAGTCTTTGCCGCTTAGGCTATGAAGCCCAAGAATTAAAAAAATATTTAGATAATCACTTGCAAGGTTACCTCAAAGATATAATTAAGGGGCCTTTTGGTTCAAGTTTAAATTTTCAACTGCATGGGATGTGTACAGATTTTGAAATGAGATATTTGATTAGGAAAGTTTGTGAAAGCGAAGGACTAAAACTTTCGCATCATTTAATAGAGCAGGCTTGCAAAAAGATCCATAGCAAGGCGGCCAATTGCCAGTTTTTAGCTAAAGATACTTGGGTTTATATTGATCGAGAACGTTTATTTGTAATGAGCAAGCCTTTATTAGATTTTAGAGAAGAACTTTCTTTTGACAGGGTGGGAAAATATTCGGCAGGGGACTGGACCATTGAAGTGACTGAATCTTTAGATTCTCCTATACCTATTACAGGATGGCAGGAAGCTTGGAGGGGTCGTTTATCTATTCAAATTCCCTCGGGGAAATACAGTTTTAAAAGAGGCAATTCTTCCTTGGATAAATGGTGGACCAATGCTAAAATACCCGCATTCATGCGCTATGCTTTTCCTACTTTGTGGGCTGATGATAAAATTATCTATGAATTTTTGGCTACACGCCGATTGGTTGATGTCCATCTAAAGTCCTTTAAATGCTGGACGGTCACCCTTTGTTACCAGCCTTCTGATTAAACCAAACTTAGTAAGATTCTTTTAAACCTCTATTTTTAATAAAAAGTAGGTAGACATTTAAAGAGAGCTTTAAGATAAACATAATCAAGGATGACCTTCTTAAAGAATAGTCCAAAATTTTCTGCCGAGAAAATACGGCTTTAAGTTATTTAATGGGATTTATTATATATAATTTTATAGAGTAGAATGAAGTAGAAACGGGTGGCAAAAAAAAGCCCTAAATCTTTTATTTGCTATAGATTTGGCTCTTTGAGAACTTACTTGATGGCGAATAGCCTATCTGATACAATGGTTTTTAACCCAAAAAAATTACTTTTAAAATAATTTCTGGTTTAATTTTTTTAAGCTAGCAATTTCTAAACACATTACTTGCTAAGGTGCATAAGGTTAATCATGGATGAAGATAAAAAACAGGACAGAAAAGGTTTTTCCAATAATTTCATTTGGTTTCTAATGGCAGCCTTTCTGTTCGCTTTGATGGTTCAAAATTTTATTGAAACAAAGCATGCTAAAGTCTCTTTTAGTTATCAGCTTGAGCATTTGGTCAACCTTCAGCTTATTCAACCAGAGGATAGCCGTAAAATCGCTCTAAATGATAATTTAGTGACATTTAGCGGTAGGTTTCGTGAACGTCAAACTGAAGAAGGTAAAAATCGTTTCAAGTTCATTGACCTTCTCAATACCAATCATGAATTGACAAGCGAAAAAGAACGCATTCTCAAAGATTTAAATGGACAACGGGAGAAAATTATAGAGGCCACAGGGTTGTTTTTACAGTTGAGTGGATTGCCTATACCAGCCCATGGATATGTGGTAGTCGATCAGTTTTATAGCCCAGCTCAACCCAATGCTGCTATTGTAATTCATGAAGTTAATAAAACGAGTGGAGTGACTAGCTTCCTTGAATTAAAAAAACAATTAGCTAACCTTTCAGGCTCTTCAGATGAGCAAGCTTTAAATCAGTATGGGAATGCTTTATCGGGTTTAATTCAAAATTTCCGGTCTTCTTTGCTAGGAATTGGCAGTGAATCCATTAAACAAGTTTTAAAGAAACTAGATAGCCAGGTTTCAAATGCTAAAAGTTCTATCCTCAAACCCGAAGAGCGACTTACTCTTTACACCGAAGCTGTAAAAGATTTAGAGGGAATCCTTAATGAATTAAACACCCCTCAAAATGGAATGCGCTTAGCCCAGCTAAGGAGTGTAAGAAATTATAGACAAGTTTTAGACGAACTATCTAGGGTAACATCAGCTTTAGAAGATAATCAGATTCAGCTAGACAAAGCTCGTCAAGCGGTTACTAATGTCATCTGGTTTTTTAATAACCAAGAGGTTTCTACAAGAACTTTAGAAAAACAAGATCCTGAAGTTTACCATCAATGGTTTATCAATGCTAAAGAAGAATGGGATAATTTCCAAAGCAATCGAGGGGGTTATTTTAAAGCTCCCGATCAGCCGCTTAATGTAGTACTGGAAAAAACCTTTAAGAGTGAAGAGCCTTCTCCTAATTATCTTAGCTACTTTTTCACTCTTCTACCTGTCCTGTTAGTCATGCTAGTCCTCTATTTTGTGTTTTCGCGTCAGATGAGAGGGATGGGCAATAGTGCCTTAAACTTTGGTAAGTCTCCTGCTAAGTTAATGAATAAAAGTACTAATAAAATTACTTTCAAGGATGTGGCAGGAGTAGATGAAGCCATTGAAGAGCTCCAAGAGATTGTAGAATTTCTAAAAAGTCCAGGAAAATTTACTGCTTTAGGTGGAAAAATTCCGAAAGGCGTACTGTGCATTGGCCCTCCAGGTACAGGTAAAACCTTGGTAGCTAAAGCGGTGGCCGGTGAAGCCGATCGCCCCTTTTTTTCCATCTCAGGCTCAGACTTTGTAGAAATGTTTGTAGGCGTCGGAGCTAGCCGTATTCGCGATCTATTTGATCAAGCGAAAAAGAACGCGCCTTGTATTGTGTTTATCGATGAGATCGACGCTGTAGGACGCCATCGTGGCGCCGGCATTGGAGGAGGCCATGATGAACGTGAGCAAACTTTGAACCAGCTTTTAGTCGAAATGGATGGTTTTGATACGAATGAAGGCGTGATTTTAATGGCTGCTACCAATCGTCCAGATGTATTAGATAAAGCTTTACTACGTCCTGGTCGTTTTGATCGCCGCGTGATTATTAGCTTACCTGATGTTAAAGGGCGTTATGATATTCTTAAAGTCCATGCGCGCAAAATTAAAATGGATCCTTCCGTGGATTTAATGAGCGTGGCGCGCAGTACACCAGGCTCTTCAGGTGCTGATTTAGCTAACTTATTGAATGAAGCTGCGCTTGCTGCTGCCCGCAAAGGCCGTTCAGCAGTAACTTCAAGTGAAGTAGTAGAAGCTCGAGATAAGGTTTTATATGGTAAAGAAAGACGAAGCTTAGAAATCGACGAAAATGAAAAGCTTACCACAGCTTATCATGAATCAGGCCATGCTATTATTGGCCTGGTGGTTAAAAATGCTGATCCTGTGGATAAGGTGACCATTATACCCCGTGGCCTTTCTTTAGGTTCTACCATGTTCCTTCCTAAGAAAAATCGGCTGAGTTATTGGAAGAGAGAGCTGATCGATCAGCTCTCAGTATTAATGGGTGGTCGTGTGGCCGAAGAAATTTTTGTAAGTGATATTTCTAGTGGAGCTAAACAAGATATTGATCAAGCTACACATATTGCCCGCAGCATGGTATGCGAATGGGGAATGAGCGATAAGCTGGGGGCTGTAGCCTATGATGAAAGGTCTGAAAGTGGCCAATATTTAGGCATGCAAGGTTATCATGAAAAAAAATATTCCGAGAGTACGGCACAAGCCATTGATGAAGAGGTAAGAAAAATTTTAGATGCTGCCCTTGAAACTGCCAGACAGATTATTCGCGACAAGCGCCATGAAGTTGAGTTGATGACTCAAATGCTCATGGAGTTTGAGACCCTAGACGCTGAAGATATTAATAATATCATTAATGGCAAATGGTCGATGGAAGAAAAACGCAAGAAACTTAAAATTGCAGATGAGCTGCATAAAAAAAGTGGCTTAACACCTCCTCCTCCACCTCCGGCAGATGAGCCTTTAGCTGCAACCGGTAAAACTTCTAGTGAACCTTCTTTTGCATCCAAAATAATTGGATAAAGCAAAAAAAAGAATAACCGATGAAGACTTTAAAAACTCTCATCGGTTATTCTTTTTTTCTTCTAAATGAAAATGGAAACGATTATGGAAAAGAAATTGATTGTCATTTTGCTGGGACCACCCGGCTCTGGAAAAGGTACTCAAACTAAATTACTTAGTCAAACTTTGTCTCTCCCTCAAATTTCTACGGGAGACTTGTTCAGAGAGCATATTAAGAAAAATACCTTGTTAGGTCTGAAAGCTAAAGAATATATAAATGCCGGCCACCTTGTTCCGGATGATCTGGTATTAGAAATGGTCAATGATAGAGTAGGATTGCCCGATTGTAACAGAGGTTATTTGTTAGACGGTGTACCCCGTACTTTAGCACAAGCTGAAAAGGTAAGTACAACTCTATTAAAAGATGTACATGTTATCGTTTTCAAGCTTGCTGTAGACCAAGAAGTGATTACAAAACGTGCAGTAGGTCGCCTAATCTGTAAGCAATGTGGAGCCATTTACAATAGCTTCTTTTCAGCTCCTCTACGTGCAGGCATCTGCGATAAATGCGGGCAAGAGGCTCTCTATCAAAGAGAAGATGATAGATTGGAAGTTGTTAAAGAGCGCTTAAAGGTTTATAATGAGCAAACCATGCCTTTAGAGGAGTTTTATTCTCAGCGTTATGGGGTAATCAGCATTAATGGCGCGGATCTACCCGAAAAGGTTTTTGCAGAGCTTAAAAGCCATATAGAGGCTTTCAGCCCCTACACTAAAACTTTTTAAAGTTTTGAAATGGTTCTTGCTTTGCAGGGATAGTCGCTTGCATTAAAGACTACTATAACTGCTAAGGATCAATCTTTTAAACTTAAAAGTTTAGAGCCATATCAAACTTTTTAAAGGAAAGTGATATATTTGCTAATCGAGCCTACGGGTGATCGAGCATTTATCTATCAAGAGGCTAGAGACGTAGCTTCTATGAATGAACTCCCTGAGGAGCTTCTTTTAAAATTTTTTCCTATCTAGTCCGACCTGATTTACCCTAAAATACTTCATCATTGCATCAGTTTTAGAA
>NZ_JRXI01000075.1:0-8170 GCF_000813645.1 Neochlamydia sp. TUME1
AAGAGCTTTATAATGATTTAAGCGTAAATAAATTATAGCAATTGGGGAGAAAAAATGCTCTCAAAATACTGTTCAAGCATGAAACACCCTTTAAATCATGTCGGACTATCTAAATTTTACTTCTCTTGAAGCCAGCTGCTTAGTGAATAAATAATGGAAACAATTGGCCAACGATCCTCTTGTCCAAAAGAAAGTTGTTTATCAAGACATCGCTTTTAGTAACAAAAAATGGGCTATCTGCTTTGGAAAAAAAGAGAATGAAAGGAGAAGATCTTATAGAAGAATTTTTTTTCTTTACCCCCACGATACCTTTAAAATTCTTAAAAATCCTTGCTTAGCTTTTCCAGGGAAAAGGGTTATTGACACTCATATGCTTGTAAGGATTCCTAGAACTTTAGTGTCCAACTTCTTACCTTAAGTACTCTAAGATCGTTGACAAAGCGATATTTTCCCGATAGTCAAACAGGTTAGGGGCTAATTCCTCGCCTAATTGTTAACGAATTAGGAGATAAGCCTCTTGAGAAATCACAGTGGGTGCTCATGACGAAAGATGTCCTTCCAAGGAATCAGAAAGAAAAAGTATGAGATCCAACAAGGCCTTGTCGCTGATCTTGCTAAAGAACCTCAATCTCCTACGCAGTTTCTTCAGCTCTACAGGCCGCTGTATGTATTCTGGCTCAGCATTTTAATTTTAAGACATGTCTATTTAGCCATAAGCCTTGGACCTATTATACGCATATACGCTATCAAGAAAATTTTTATAGCGCTCAAGTGCAAGGGGGAAGCTGGGATGCTGAGGGCGGCCTGCAGTTTGACCATACTCCTTCAACTAGCGAACGTCATTCAATCGGTATGGTAGCCTTGCGGAAGTTATAGATAATAGGCTTTAAAAAAACTTAGTCTGCATGCCCAACCTTCTGAAAGATCCCCTTATGCTTAACAAAAAGGACTTTATAAAGTATGTAAGTGCATAAAGAGTAGATGAAAAGCGTATAAAAAGGTGCCATGAAAACCTATTCTCTCCTTAATATAGTCCTAGACATCCTTGTATCCCACATTCCGCAGGTTATAGCGATTCCCTGATATTATTTTTATTGATACTGGAAATTACCTTAAGTTTTTATAGAAAATGCTAATCCTGTTTTTTTTAAAGCAAAGAAAGTGAGGACATACACGATGGAAAAGTATAGTGCACGGGTCTTGATCACCTTAAAATTAGTTTTTCTATGAGTGACAAAATTACCCAAGGGATGATGATAGTCCAGGTGGTCTTTTCAGATTCCAGGGTGATTATGATTACAGGGGAAGGGTTAAGTTATTGATAATTCACGGATTATATTTTGCCTTAGGCTCTATACATGAAAGCATAAAAGAATTAACTCTTATTTTAAACTCTAAAAGGATGGCCGTTTTACTGGTTTTAAACCTCCTTGGCATAAATTAGAAGACGAGAGAAGTTAACTTGCGGAATGCCGGATGGATAATACTACCTTCCATAAATCGCAAACCACTCATAAGCTTATCAAAAAGGCAGGGTGTGAGATTCTATTTTTACCGCCCTATTCTACCGATTTGAACCCTATTTAAACCTTTTGAGCTAATTTTAAGAAAATTGTAGCAGCGAACTTAAGCAAGTTTTCTACTCTTGCTCGCACTATTGATTACTCTTTTTTAAGTATATATTGATAAAAAAATATAAAATTTAAATCACTGCATCTAAAACTCTTTGTTTTCGGCGACCATTTACGTAAACCCCTTTGGTTAAAGGATGTTTATTATTCCTTCCTTAACCAAAGGGTCGAATTTATTATTTTGAGTTCATGCTATTTATAGAAACATTTTTCCATGCAAGCGGTTACTCACATTTTTTATGGAATAATATAACATAATCAGCTTCTTGTGCTAAGCTAGGAGACACTCCATAATTTTCTATAAGATCTTTTGAAGTACCGACTTCCCATTTTTCATAATTCCATGGGCCTAACATTTCTGGTAAGTCCTCACAAATTTCATCGAGAACATTCTTTTGTAAAGTCCTGATTTCTTCCAAACTTTTCTCTTTACTAGGATTAAAAAACTCTACTGACCAGTTCGAAGCTAGATAATGTGCAATACTTTCAAGAACCCCTCCTCCAGGCATTTTTGCACCATTTTCTTTAATTTTCTTTTTCACCCTACTGGGAAAACGATGAGAGGGGTGCTCTATCCCCTGCTTATCTACCTTTAAAGTAGATCCTTTAATACTTTGTTGAGAAGAAGAAGGCTTTTGAGTCCATTCCACATCTCTTTTATATTTTTTCTTTTTAAGTCCTATGAGAGTACACATTGTATTTAGCTGATGATTGTATATGCAATCGATTTTACGGACTATACTAACTCCTTCATAGCTATTCTCAATGAGATGTTTATGAAACCATCCTCCTAGAGCTGCTGGGCTGATTTGCGGTTCATAAAAAGTTCCATGAGAGGGAGAATGATATGTTTTTTCTTGAGGTACTGAAGAAATGGTTCGCATCATTTCTATGTCTTTTCTTAAAACAATACTATTGCCTAGAGGAATAGAAGAATGCATATTTTGAAGCGATCCTGTTAGTTCGTTATACTGCAATTCGTAAACTTCTGTAGGCTGTTGCAAACTGCTTAAAGCTTTGATAATATTTTTTATATTTTCAAACTTTTTTTCGGCTTCGCTCACACATTGTGAATACTCCAAGCTATCAGCATTATTTTTTAAGATAGCTTGAGCAGCTTTATCACATTCAATAAATTCGTTTAATTGCTCATTAAAATGTTTATCTAATTCTGCTGGTAGCATTTTTTGATAGCTTTCGAGTGGAATAACATCTTTATTATCTAAGCATAATTTTAATGCTTTTTTAATTCCTTCCAGTTCTAATTCTTGGTTTTGCTGCATTAAAGGCAAACTGGTATGAGATGGCATAACTCTATGAGAATGATTTGCATGTGAATCTGAATCCCTTTCCCTGTCTTTTCTTAAAACAATACTATTGCCTTGCGGAATGGAAGAATGCATATTTTGAAGCGATCCTGTTAGTTCGTTATACTGCAATTCGTAAACTTCTGTAGGCTGTTGCAAACTGCTTAAAGCGTTAATAATATTTTTTATGTTTTCAAACTTTTTTTCGGCTTCAGCCACGCAACGTGAATAATCTGAGCTGTCAGCATTATTTTTTAAGATAGCTTGAGCAGCTTTATCACATTCAATAAATTCGTTTAATTGCTCTTTAAAATGGTTATCTAATTTTGCAGGTAGCATTTTTTGATAGCTTTCGAGTGAAATAACATCTTCATTATCTAAGCATAATTCTAACGCTTCATTTGCTTTCTCTGACTCTGATTCTTGGCTTGGCTGCATATCCATATTAAATGGCAAAGTTACATAAGGACAATTTATATTTATTTCCGGACTCATTATTTAACTCCTTTAATTTAGGGACCTAGTTCGAGGAGAGTAAAAATCTTTCTAAGGATAAATTTATTCAAGCTGTAAGTTTTTCCTGTTTTTTTACTCTAAAAACTTTCTTTAAGCCAATTTTAATTTATTGTTATTTAAACAAAGAAAATACTCTGGGGACCATAGGGCCTACTTTTAAACTTGTTTTAATAACAAAATTAGCTACATTTCCTACTTTTTTAGCCATAATATAAAATTTTTGCTGCTGTAGGTTTATTTCGCAAAAATTACAATCCTCTGATATTATCAATTCAACATTCATACACTCTGCATAAGCTCTTTTAACTTCTTCAATGCCTGCATCTCGTAATTCTGCATCATCCGAATAATTTCCCAAGAGTTGGCCCGCTATTAAGCTCTTATCCATTTGGACATTATTATCAACACGCACTCCCAGCATTTTCTCTAAAACAACTCTAAAAGATTGCCATGTTGTTGAGAGACGAGAAACCTCTAAGAAAACCTTACGAGCTTTAATATCTTCTTCAGTTAAAGGAAAACGATACATTAAACTTTTAACGTGAATACTGGTATAAGTTTCCGCAGGAATATTTTCACTAATTAAATCGGCTACTTTATAGTCAGGTAGGTTGGCAAGGTTTCCTCCGTTTATACGATATTCTGGCTCCATTTTAACTCCTTTTAATTCATATATATAGTTGTGTATGGTATGTTTTTTTAATTTATTTTATTTTGTCTTATAAAAGCTTATGTTTTTACTGAATACGTTTTTATCTAAATATCTTACTATTAAGATAAGATACATTTAGCTATATTACGAGCACCTACTAGTGCTTTATGTTCTTTCAAAGTCTCAGCATCCAAATAGTTACAATCATCCGAAATATAAAGCGTGATGGTCATGCATCTAGCATAAACAATTTTTAACTCTTCCTCCGCACGCGCCTGCTCTCTATCATCGAAAGCAGGATCAAGAGCTAAAAACGATGCTACTAAGTTTCCGTTTATAGCACGTGGATTATCACGGTAACGCGACCTAGCTCCTGCTTCATTAAAAAGTTGGAGAAAGAAGGCTCTCGCTACTTCCCACCCCACTGATAGGTTGGATCTTTCCAAAGTTATCTTTCTAGAGGTTATTTCTGTTTCTTCTCCAAAAAATCTATGCATTACTGTTTTGACAGTTACACTTGTAAAAGTGTTATCTGGAATTTGTTCTCTTATCAAGTCATTAACTTTATAATCAGGTAAACCCACTAGGGTTCCCCCATTTAAACCACTTGCAGTCATATTTTTCCTTTTTAATCGTCTGAATAGTGAACTAATATTTATTTTTTTTGATAAATAACCAACTATATTTACTTAAAAACTCATATGTTTTCCTGCCTTGTAACACTTTTCGGATTACTTTAGTTTTCTTTGTGCCGCGTATAAATAAATCATTATTTGAAATATAAAATATTAGCATCCCAGAACTGAGACAAATAAATTTTACAGTTCTTTTGTTATGCCTTATTCTTTTTTATTTAATACCACTACCGAAAGGAATAATTCCAACAAATCTTGCATATTTTCTATAACTTTTTCATAACCTTTTTCAATTTCCGGAACATTCCTACAGCTCTGCAACATTATCCCGCTTTAATAACTGTAAAAAATGTTGTTCTTACAGCTCTTCAAGCTTTATGCTCAATTGTTCGTGGAATGATAATTTTTCTCTTTCCTGATCCTCTTTCCATAAAAAGGTATTTATGCTGCTTTAACTTTATTTGCTAATTTGCATTTAAAGAATTTGGGTAATTATTATTAAGAAGCCCCTGGAAGGAAAAGCAAGCTTAGGTGATGCGAAATAGTTCGAAAGACAGCAGTGCTAAGAAATCCGTGTACCTTTCCTGATCCAGTAATAAGCTTCTATTTGTTTATGCTTTATATATTATTAAGTATTTACCTCTTTGAAATTCATGGTAGCTACATAAGGTTTTGGCTTTGCAAGCCTATTTTTATATATTAGACTAAATGCTTACTTTGCTGTCGCTTATTGAGGTAAGAAGTAAAAACTATCTCCAGTCTTAATCTTAGGCGCTTTTTACCTTGTTTTGATCTAATAGTTAAATTTTTATTACAATCCAAAACATTAGCTATATAAGATTTTTTTCACAACCTGTCAATCATTTTCCATAAAGCTAAAAGCATTATTGGGCAATGAGAAAAAGCTGCGATTGATTTTTTTTAAGACACAAGCGTCTTAATCTTAGGCGCCTTTTATCTTGTTTTGATCTAATAGTTAAAATTTTTATTACAATCCAAAACATTAGCTATATAAGATTTTTTCCGCAACCTGTCAATCATTTTCTATAAAGTTAAAAGCATTATTGGGCAATGAGAAAAAGCTGCGATTGATTTTTTTCTAAGACACAATCTTGCTAGGAAAAAAGATCTATAAATTAATCGATGCGAGTTATCGGATAAGGAAATAGCTGAGAAAAGGCCTCCAGATGGCTTAAAAGCATTTTTTACCTACAAAAAAACCAAAGTTGTAAGGTTAAAATGATTGAAAAAGATATTCACTTATTAATTTCCATTTTTTGCTAGATAGATGATTCTTGTAGATAATTTAAAGTTGAATGGCACAAAATTTTGTTTAAAAGCCACGCCAAACCACTAATTGGAAAGAGCAATAAAAGAAACAGATGGTCAAAACTATCCTTAAAGTGTAATAGATTAGGACGTAATCTGACATTTGTGATAAAGATAAAGGAAAGAAGTGTTAAAAGCTGAGAAGCTTGAAGCCCTGTCGCCCATTTAAAGTAATAGGACGGAAGTTGAAGTGAGCGGCTCCAAGAGCAGCAAAGAGTGCAAAAAATGCCAAATTTAGCAACTCATCAAAAAGTTATAAAAAATACACTCGGGGTTTCAAAGCTAGCAGAAACATTAGGAAATATATTCTATGCATGTAAAATGATAGAATATTTTAGAATAGCTTTTATAGATTTAAAGAATTTTATGAAAAAGGTGGAGAGGCAGCTCTTCAAGATATGACCAGCAAGCAACTCTACATAAAAAAATAGAGTGGACGAGTCTATTGAAAAATCTGTTGTGAATTTTTCTCTTCAAAAGCCTGCTTATGGACAATTAAAAATATGTAACAAGCTTGAAGAAATAAGAAGTTTTTATTTCGACGGGAGATGGGCGTTCTGTTTGGTTAAAGATACAATCTTTAAGACCTTTCAAAAGCGTCTCAAAGCATTGGAAGCTTAAGATGGCTTTAAGCATAAATGATATTAACAGAGGACCAACTAAAAGCTCTTGAAAAAGCTAGGGAAGAAAACGAAGCGCATGGCGAAATTGTAACTGAGCATTTAGGCTATTTATTATTTCAAAATAATTATTACGTAGGCACTATTAAGGTGTTTAGACGCATTTATCAACATACCGTGATTGGACACCTATTTTAAGGTAGCTTTCGTCAAGCTATACGATAGGAAAAATGCATTGGTAGCGCAGATATGCTTAAATGATCAAGTCATTCCTTGGTTTAAAAAGCAAGATGTTCGCGCTTTAAGAATATTGACCGATCATGGTACAGAGTACTGTGGAGCAAGAGAGAATCATGAGTATGAGCTTTATTTGGCTATCGAAAATATTAGCCATTCTCGCACTAACGCCAGACATCCTTTAAACCAATGGAATCTGCGAAAAATTCTATCAGGCCATCCAAAAAAGAATTTTATGCCCTAGCTTTTAGGAAGAAAGTGTTTAAAAATGTTGAAGAACTACAAGAGGATGTAGATAAATGGATGAATGAGTATAATAATGAGAGAACACATACAGGAAAGTATTGTCTTGGCAAGACGCCTTTAGAAACATTCTTAGATGCAAAACCTCTTGCGTAAGAAAAGATATTAGATAAGTTACAATTAACAGAAATAGTATCTGTCAGGGGTCTGTCAAAAAATCTGTGTAAATAAATAATAAGGAAAGTAGACTTTTATTATACTTTCAAAAGCAAATCAAGCTGCGAACGAAGCGAAGCGGAGTTTGCAGCTGCTAATCATTTATACAAATGGAGATAGACAATATGTCAATTCCTGAAAAATTTGATCTACACTCTGAGCTTGCTAAATGTAAAACCGTTGACGATCTGACAGGGAAAAATGGCCTTGTTCAGCGCCTAATTGGCAACATGTTGGAGCAGATGCTTCAAAAAGAAATGGATGAGCATCTGGGTTATGAGAAGCATTCATCCAAAGGACACCTGTCAGGCAATAGCCGCAATGGCCATGCCAAGAAAACAGTTAAAAGTAATCACGGTGCTATTAATTTACAAGTACCTAGAGATCGTAAAGCAGATTTTGAACCTATAGCAATGAAAAAACCCCAAAGAAATATTAGCTCGTTCGATGATAAAATTATCTCCATGTATGCTAAAGGCATGACCACCCGAGATATACAATCTCATGTGCAAGAGTTATAGTGGTTTAAATTTTAAATTTCTTGTTATTAACATATACTTAAAAAAGAGTAATCAATGGTTTGAGCAAGAGTCGAAAACTTACTTACGTTTGCTGCCACGATCTTCTTAAAATTAGCCCAAAAGGTTTCAATAGGATTTAAATCTGGAGAATAAGGCGGTAAAAATAAAATCTCACACCCTGCCTTTTTGATAAGCTCATGAGTGGCTTGCGATTTATGGAAGGTAGCATTATCCATAATCAGAACTTGCCCCGCTTTAAGCTC
>NZ_JRXI01000076.1:0-1490 GCF_000813645.1 Neochlamydia sp. TUME1
ACAAAACAAGAGCTATTACCTTTATGGAAAAAATAGTCATGAGAAACCCAGGGCTATTTGTACATTGGAAAAGAGGAATGATAGGAGCGTTTGCTTAATTGGGAGCGGTATGAATCGAGAGGTTCCTGTACCGTTCTAAGAGAGGCCAGTGGGGAAGTTCCGCAGGTCGACTCACCAGTATCACAAATCGATAAAGCAAAATGCTAGCCTTGAGAAGTCACCCACCAAAATTGCTCGCTCTCAAAGAAATCATATTTTTTCATCCCTTATCGCTTATTGCAAGCTTGAATTTCTTAAAATTAAAACCTTACTTAATCACTTTGCTTTAAAATATAAGTTAATCCTTAAAGCCAATCAGATGGCCTATCAAGAACTGCAAAATTTACAAAGGAATTTTATGCCTGCGTAAGGTGAGTTAAATAACTATATATGGCTTTGAAATGTCTGCTACTATGGTTTCCAATATAACAGATAAAGTTATTGAAGTAGCCACCGACTGGCAAGCTAGACCCTTGCAATCTGTCTATCCTATCGTGTTCTTTGACGCTATTCACTATAAAGTTAAAAAAGAAGGTAAAATTGTCTGTAAAGCAGCTTATACATGCTTAGGAATAGATAATGAGGGAAAAAAAGATGTTTTAGGGATTTGGATCGGCGAATGCGAAGGAGCAAAATTTTGGCTAAAAGTATGCACAGAATTGCAAAATAGAGGTGTAAAAGACATACTCATCGCATGTATTGATGGTTTAAAGTCTCTTCCGGAGGCAATAAGAGCTATATTCCCTGAAGTAAAAATTCAATTATGTGTAATTCATATGATTTGCAATTCAATAAAATATATTCCTAATAAATATGCTAAAGAATTTGCAGCTGATTTGAAAGGAATATATGGGGCACATACGGTAGAACAAGCAGAGCAGAAACTTGAAAAGCTTGGAGGAAAATGGAATAATAAATATCCTCTAGCAGTAAAACCTTGGGTAGTCCACTGGGATAACATTAAGACTTTTTTTGAGTTTTCAGCGCCTATTCGTCGTATGATCTATACTACCAATGCGGTAGAAGCGCTTCATAGGTAGTTTAGGAAAGTCACCAAAAATAAAGCAATTTTTCCTAATGATGATACTCTCTTTAAAATGCTTTTTTTAGCATTTAGAGATGTATCAAAAAAGTGGACAAAGCCCTTACTGGAATGGAAAACAATTATTTCTTATCTAGCCATAGCTTATGGTGAAAGGCTAAGATTAACAAATAACTGAGATGGTTTACACAGAATAATTGACAGTCTCTATAATAACTCTTTATATTTCTTACACATGTTTATTGAACCTTTACCAATATTGAGAAACCCTTAGAGACATTCTCTGAATTAATTTATTGAGCTATTCTTCTTACCATCAGACGTATCATAGCTAAATAGAGGAACGCTTGGCTGGTGTTTGGCAAGGCCTCATAATCCTTACTTAATCTGCGGCATTTGCCAAACCAGG
>NZ_JRXI01000077.1:0-1390 GCF_000813645.1 Neochlamydia sp. TUME1
TGTGGTGGCTTCGGTTGTTTAGACAGTTTTTTGCAAAATTAAGTAAGAAACTTTACCTTTTTAAGGTTTGTGCGCTACAACATTAATCATCTTCTCCCACAATTTAATTCAAATTTTACGTAGCTTGGAGTTTCAATGACCATGTTGGTTTTGCGCTTATTATTTTATCTTACTTTTTTCATTTTCACCTAATAAATTATTATACCATATGCCTCCGCTGGGGTCTTGTATTCTAAAGACTGATGTGGACGGTTTTTATTATAAAACTCAAAATATCTGGTAAGTCCTTGATAAACCTCAAGTCCGTTTTGATAATCTTTCAGATATACATCTTCATACTTGACTGACCTCCATAAACGCTCTACAAATATATTATCTGTTGCTCTTCCTTTTCCATCCATGCTAAAAGCAATATTTTTTTCTCTAACAAAATCTACAAACTTATTGCTTGTAAATTGTGATCCTTGATCTGTATTAAAAATTTCTGGAATACCTTTTAAAAATGCTTCTTTTACAGCTTCAATACAAAAATCAACATCTAGCGTATTTGAAAGGCGCCAAGAAAGAACATATCTACTGTACCAATCTATTACCGCTGTTAAATATAAAAATCCCTTCTTCATTGGTATGTACGTTATGTCCGTACTCCATACTTGATTACACTTATTTATCTGCAATCCCCTTAATAAATAGGGGTATATACGATGCTCAGCATTGGGTTTACTTAAGTTCGGTTTTTGATAGATGGCTTCAATACCCATTAATTTCATAAGCCCACTAATCCGTCTTCTACCTACTTTTAAACCCTGATTATGCAAACAAATAGTCATCTTTCTAGATCCATAAAAAGGATGCCTGGTATATTCTTCATCTATTAAGCGCATTATCTTAAGGTTGAACTCACTTTCTTCTCTTGGATGGTAATAATAGGTAGATCGCTCTATCCCCAGAAGTACGCATTGTCTTTCTACTGAAATCTCTTTTGATTGACGGTCAACTAAAGAGCGCTTTTCAAGCCTAGTCAGTATAGTTTTTTTTAAGCCAATCTAACTCAACCTTTAAACGACCGATCTGTTGATAAAGGTTGTCAACCAACTTTTGATCTGTCTTACTAACTTTATCCATGCTACTAAAAAGTACTGGTAAAGCTTCTATGAGATGCTTTTTCCATTGAGAAATTTGGGTTGGATGTACCGAATATTCTGTAGCAAGCTCATTAATGGTTTTGAACCCTTTAAATGCTTCTAATGCAACTTTTGCTTTGAACTCCGACGAGTGTCTTTTTCTTTTTGTGGACATAACTTTTCCTCTTTAATATTAAGTTCTTATTTTAAACTGAGGGAAAGTTTTTTACTTAAATTTTGTCTAAAAAAGCGGAGCCACTATACAA
>NZ_JRXI01000078.1:0-7960 GCF_000813645.1 Neochlamydia sp. TUME1
AAACTGAGAGTAGACTGATTTCCAAGGAGGTAGATCATGAGGAAGATCTGTCCATTGGCAACCTGTCCTTAAAACATAAAAGATGGCATTAAGCATCTCTCGTCTAGCGTGCTTAGGTGGCTTGCCAGCTTTTTTCTTGCATATTATAGGTTCAAGCACTTGCCATTCTTGATTATTTAAATCGCTAGGATAAGGTTTTCTTATCATATTAGGCTCCTGGTTAAACAGCCTCTATTTTAAACGATTTTAATAATTCAGAGAATGTCTCTAAAGTGTTTATTACAGGAGACGTAGATGAATATATGGATCTTATTAATCTCTAAGAACTTTAACTTGATGGTGTGGTGGTGAAGATGGGAGGAGAAAGGAAAAATACCCCTGCCTCCTCCTTAACTTCTTAAGAGAAAATACTAATCAGAAAATATTATTTCTTGGGGGCTACATACATTATTTTAAATGTTCGACCTTCTTTAGGGCAAACTGCATCTAGTTGCTGTTCCAAGGTATCTTTAATACGAGCGTCAAAGCCTAAAAATTTAATACGACAACCAGGCTTTTGTAAAAATTCTACCAAGTTTTTAGGATCATGAACAATACGGATAGGAGTAAAATTAAGCTTGTTGGTAGTGCTTCCTGTTTCAGAAATAAATTTTTCAATAGGACTCATAGAAAAAAGAGTTATTTGCCCATTAATATCACCAATTTCTCCATTTGGAAAATAAGTCGAAGCGATTTGATTGATTTTTTCTACATCATTTTCTTGAGGTTGTGGTAAGCCTAAAGCAGTACAAAAAACTCTTACATCTGCCAATTTGGATAATGCTCTTCCTCTTTCTATTTTTGCTTCTGCCTGAGCAAGCTTAATCTCAGCATCTATTCGTGTTTTAGCTAACTGCTCCAGTGTAGCATCTAACTCTGCTTCTCTAGTATTCAATTGTTCTTTTCTAGCAGCTAACTCTCCTTTTTTAGCAGCTAACTCTCCTTTTTTAGCAGCTAACTCTTCTTTTCTAGCAGATATATCTACCATTCTAGCGTCTAATGCTGCTTTTTTTTCTGCGATTTGCTTAGCTTCTTCTTGTAGATGAGCTTTATAACTTTCTTTATTTTCTTCAACAAAAATTCTTAAATTGTTAACTGCCGCGGTATATTGAGCATACTGCGTAAATGCTTCTTTAAATTGTTTATATTCTGCTGAAGAAGTAGATATGGGAGTCATAAAATTTCCTTGGTTTAAAGTTTAGCGATTCAAAGAAAGACTATAGTAACTCTCTATATTTCTTACAAATTCTTTATTGAATCTTTAAGAAAAATTTAACAATGAATTTAAAAAACCTCTCCAATTTTCTTGTGATCATAAATGTTTAATAATTTTCTTTTTTTTTCAAAAAAATAATATTATTTATTGCTTATCAAAATAAGCCTAAAGTATAATAAAAATAGTAAAGATTATTCCTAGGAGACCTGTATGAGTAGTATGAATTTTACCAATCATCAAGGATCTTACTTCAATCATTTCCCCTCTCAATCCTATTCTAGCTTATCTCAGTTGAATAAAAGCAAAATAGAAAGCAATAAAGTGGGAAAAGATACTCTTCTACAGGGCAGTGCTATCACTGAGGAGACTAAAAGACAAGATTATCTCAACACTATAGAAAGCATACAATCAATTGCTTATGATAACGATGTAATTAAGGTGCAAGAGAATTTATCCCCTAGCTTTAATCAATCCTCCGAATCGAAAAGAGATATTGTAGCTGAAGCGAAAGCGGTAAAAATTTCTAAGGCTCTTGAATTGGTTTCTAATACTATTGAAGAATTAGAGGAACCCTCTTTCGAATTGGAAGATTGGGATACGATAAAAGAAGAAAGCCAAGAAATTGAAGTAAATGGCCAATCGGAAGCAAAGTTATATGGTGAGACTATTTTAGATATATACCAAAAAGAGAAATCTAGTGTTGAAGAAAAAAAAACAGTTAGCGTGGAAAAAATAAATGTTAATGCCGAAGAAGCAAAAGTAAAAGTCGAAGAAGTAAAAGTGAATGTCGAAAGAATTACAGTAACTGAAGAAAGAAAAGTGGCAGAACATCAAGAGTCTAAAAATGTTGGTAAACAAGCGATTGTAGAAAAATCCATAGAAAATACTCATGTTAGCGAGTTGGCTGAGGTCACAGAGGATGTAGTTGAAAAGCATGGGTTAAATATTATCAAAGCGGACATCCCTGCCCCAGAAAAAAGAGATAGAAAAGCAGATCTAAAAGCTGTTCAAGAGCTTAAAGGCCTACTTCCTGATCTGCACTCTCATTTAGCCGATAAGTTTGTTAAAGTAGGCGATCAGTATGTAGGTGCTAAGGAGGCTGCAGAAAAGTTTCTTAGCCAAAATAAGGTAAGCCATAAAGAACACCGTAGCTTCATTGATAAATTCTTACGGGAAAATACTTTCCACAAGTTTGTTGATGGAAAAGCTGTTGAACTTAGCCCTGAAGAATTAGAAGTTTTTAAGCAAAAATTTACCCAGTATGCCACTTATATTTTAGCTGTTAACAATTTAGCTATCTTTGCGCAAGAACAAGATAAAAAAGTTGAGCAAGAACAGGAAAATCTACCTATTACTCACTCTAAACAAAATGCCGAGACTTCTTCCCAAACTGCAAATGTAGCGGCTAAAAGGGAGATTGATCCTCAAAAAGTGAAAGCCTTTATCATCCAAGAAAGTACTCGCGACTTTGTAAGGCGCATGAGAAGCATTACAGAGAAGGCTATCCAAGAATATAGAAATAGGCTATATGAGCAACATCAACAAGAGATAAGAGATTACGCCAAACAGCTTATTCTAGAAAAAGAGATTATTAAAAAAGAACAGACACGTTTCGAGGTGTTACGCCTCCAGCAAAAGATGCAAGAACAGCATGAGGAAATTCTAAATAAATCTATCGAGGTTCTTGTTAATTTAGCAGAGCCTTTACCCTCGTCTACTAAGGAAGAGCTAAAAGTTGTTGAAAAGCAAGCTGAAGAGATCCTACCTGGTATTAAATTACGCAAATGGGGGACTGAACATCAACTAGAGATAGCCACAAGGCTTATTCCTCCTCTGGTCCCTAGAAGAGTAAGAACAAATGCATGGGTTTAATTTCAAGAGGATAGGTTATATATTCCTCTTAGGTTAAAGGTGAGCATATATTGCCTTCTCTTTCCCTCTCCATGCCTGTCTTCTTCTATGGTTTAAATACAGAAAATGCTGCCCTTATATATTAGCGGTACCCTCTAACTATCATATGAGCGTAGGTTTTGATCGAAGTCCAGTCAGCCGCTTTCTTGCAGAAATTAAGCCAAATGATTGGCAGAGTTTATCGGCAGGAAAAGGAGCAAAAGGCGAACGCTATTATCATTGGTATCGTCTAGAAATCAATTCAGCTAGCCCTGAAGGGTGGCACGTTGGCTTTTGTTTAAGACGTAACGTAAAAGACTCTCGTGATGTAGCTTATTATATAGCTTGTTGTCCCAATAATGTTACTTCACAAGATATGGCCAAAGCTGCAGGAAGTCCGTTGGACGATAGAGGGTGCGTCGCAGGCGCACAAAGAAGTTAAATATGAACAAAAAAGCTTTGTGCATAAGCTGTACAAATAATGGAGAAGGCCCTCCGAAGTCGGTTTTCCGGAAGGGGCTTCAAACCGCCTTAAGCTGTTGTTATAAAGAGTAATGATAGTGAGCATTAAGGAAAAGTTGAGATAAAACTTGGAAGGTATGAATCGGAAAGACGAATAAACCTTAAACCATTTTTTTCTCCTCTTTTCAAAGAAAAAAATATACCTTTAGAATAATTTTTTCAACTCATCTATGCGTAAGGTGAGTAAGTTAGCAAAAAATTAAGCTAGCCGAACTTCTTTAGAAAAAAATTCATTGACAAATCTGCAAAAAAAAGATTACAAGCTTAGTGTTTGATATATTAAGTAATAATTTAATCACTTGCTTAAGCAAAAAAGATAAAGAAGGTAAGCGGTCATGGCGGGTAGCCGTCCTTAATGTATTGATACTAAGGAGATAATATAAATTATAAATGCATACAAAAAACAGCTATTTGCGAACACTTTTGACTTTGTAGATGCCCGTAGAGTCGCACCTAAAGCTGGATATGCCCAGTGACCGCTTACCCAGATAGGGGATTTGCATGAAGTTTTGGTAACAATACTGATTGCCAAGCGACTGACATAGTAAAAAGACATGTTCCCGCCGGTATCTTTTCAAGGATAGAAGTTGTAACCAAAAATTTTTATGTTACTGAAAAGGAACAAGAAATTAGGAGGAAGAAAAATCACTTTTGAAAGGAGGGATGTGGATGTAGCGTGAGAGGCAGTAAGAGCTTTTTTTTTACAACTATTCAAGTCCGATAAGATTGAGCAACGCTATGGTAATGCTCTTGAACTTGAGGTAAAAGAGGGTAAAGCCCAGATAATAAAGGACCAAGAATTATTAAAATATTACTTTACTAGAGTACGGTTAGATAAAAGAGAACAACTCAAATAGAAAACATATTAAAAATTGTTTGCTTACAGTCTAAACGTATAACTTTTTATGTTCCAGATTCAGGGAAAGGAAAATAATTCTGGAAATAAAGCAAACTAAAGCGATACAAAAGGCGATGAAAGCAGGAAAATGTATCCATTCTTAAATAGATAGGATTAAGCGTTTATTAATAATTGTAGAAAAAGGTTAAATTTATCTTAAGGATTAGGAGATTTTAAAGAATATGACCGCTAGCAGTTTAAATGGAGGTAGCCTCGTTGGCTTGCCTGATTATAAAGTTAATGATTTAATTAGGGAAAAAATTCCGGAAAATACTTTTACAAGTATAAACGTCCAAACAGTAACCCATCCATTTATTGGAAATGATGCAAAAATAAATGCTAGAAAAATAACTTTAACAAGATCAAATTTATCAGTTGGCTGGGAAGTGGCAAGAGCTATTTTTCTTCAGTTGTTTAATAGTGGAAAAGCTAGATTACGGTACCGCGATGACCCCCGGGCTGTAAACGGGAACTTGGTTGCATCCTTTTTAGGACGTGATCCTTCTTTGGAAGACAAAGATATAGCTCGTGCAGAAGAAGAACTAAAAGTTATTTATGCTAGATGCATGACGATCACACTTTATATTTCAGATGATTGCAACTATTTGGAAGCAGACTCCTTAACAGAACATAGAGCAGTAGTAAATGCTCGTAATGCAGCCCAAAAATGTATATTGTCATAATAAGGATTTATTTAGACATAAATTACATGCCCCTAGGAAAATATAATTTCTGATTAGAAAGGGGATAAGTTATAGTAAAGATCTCTAGAGAAGGAACAAGGCGCTCCAGTCACATACTGAATTGATTCGTTTATTTATCAGGCGAAACTTAATACTTAACAATTTATTCAATAAATAAAAAGCAATAAGTTGATTTTGAAAATAACAAAATAATAATAAATTTAAAGGATTTAAAATGGAACCAGCATATCGTTTAAACGGTGGAAACCTTGCCGGCCTACCTGACTATAAAGTAGCTGACCTGATTAGTCAAAATATTCCTCGTGAAACTTATTCTAGCATTAATGTTAAAAGCCTAATGTATCGTTCCTCTTACTGAAGGAGATGTCAAAGCTCGCAAGATATTTTTAGAAGTCTCGCATCTTTCCGTAACTTGGCTATCTTTTAAGGTCATATTAGAGAAAATGATAGGAGTTCGAGTGGATAACAATGTTGAAATTGATACAGACTTAATAGCTGGCCAACTTTTAGGAAATCACTCTGAGGATGCAGAATCACGCGAGACAGGTATTGAAGAAATTAAAAGAGCTTATGCTGAATGTATGAATCTCGAATTAATAATATCAGAAGATTGTAATTTTTGCGAGATCAAAATTCAACAACAGAAATATTATATTATTGCTAAAAAGGTAAGTCAAGTAGCTAGCTTTGCTATTAAAGCAAGCTTAGTAGTAGGTCCTATGGTGCCTAAGGTGTTTGCAATTTTTAAATAGCAACATATTAGAACTATTTTAAAAAGACAGAGTAACAATGAAATAGGTAAATTTAAACATAAATAAATTTGTACTCTAGAAAATTATTTATTCTTCTCAAATTAGTCCCATAAAATTAAAGGAATTAAGTAATGAATCCATCCATAAATATAAACACTGCACCGGGTATTACTGCAGTTAATACTAATATGCAATTAATGCAGCCTATCCGGCAATTAGAAGTACAAGATATTAAAGAAGCGGTAGAACTATGCTTAGATAATGAAGGTGTTATTTTGTTAGAGGAATACCAAGAAATGTCTCTCAAAAAATTAGAGGAACATTTTAAAAAACAAATAGATGAATTTTTTGAATGTGATAAAGCTGCTCAAGCTATGTTAAAAAACAATGCTGATAGCTTGGAGTATTCGCAATGTGTGAGTGAAGCTGAAAAAAAAGTAGAAAATATAAATAATATCATTAATGCTTTAAGTAGTATGCAGCAATATACAGAAAGCTATAATTTGCAGCAAGAAAAAGTAGTACGTTTACTGCAAGATATGCGTTCTTCCATCCCTTTAGGCAATAGCATAATTTTAAGAAAAGATATAGAAATGATGCGGGCTATTTCTTCAATTCCTCAAGATAAAATTTATTTTTCTCCTGCCCAAGGAACTTTTTATGAACCGCAAATTAGCGCAGCAGAACTAGCAGGATGGTTTCACAAGCAAATTATTGAGGAGTGTTATGAAGGAGTCAGCATAGCGCGTAAGATGGATTGCATGTATAGCTATCAACTAAACACAATGTGTACAATCATAGGGCTCAAGAAGAAAAAAAATAAAGGAGGGGAAGAAATGATTAAAAAACGTTCTTCTTTTCGAAAGACTATTAAAGGATATACTTCAAAGGCAGATAAACAAGAGATGGAATCTCTGTCTAGTAAGTGGCGCAAATTATACGATTATGCCTCAGCTTATTATGAAAGTATGTTAAGACATAGTAAAGAGAAAAGTTTAGAAGAAGTAAAAGTTTTGCAAACAACAGTTCTTAAAGAGATATCCAAGGAGTTACCCAACATGCTAACTCAATGGAAGTATGAAAAATGCGAAGTCGGTACATCTGAAGAACTTATAAAAAAGTATGGAGCTTCGCCAAACATAGCAAGAGAAGCTGATTATATTATATTATTCCATATAAAATATGAGTAATTGCTTGGTAAGAAAAAATATTTCTCTAAATATGTAGCTTTAAAATAAATATTTAGACCCTTTGGCTAAAGAATAGAAGATAGCTATTCTTTAATCAGAAGTGCAAATAGGGATGGCAAAAGCTTACAAGATGATCTATAAAGCAGTCAGTTTTTATCCTTGCTAATATAGTTAGCTATCGCTGACTCAAAAGAAAATAATTGTCCTTATAATAAAAGCATTATTTCATGCCAAATAAGCAGGCTATATACCAGCCATAAGAAAGCGAGACGGAAGTAGCTTGGAGACGCGGGTTGCGGCATCTTGATGATTGCTAGATTTGCTACCTTTTCCTATTTTAAAATATTTTCTTTGGCAAGCCTATAATGTCATTAAAAATGATTTTCTTTAGTAAATCAAAGAGCTGAATGCTTATTAAAAACTTCCACACCGAGTGACTTAATTAAAAATAATAATATAGGAGAAAATTTATGATAAGCAATGATGTAGAATCAGGAGTAGGTCCAGCTTGGTATTTTGTTAACCGTACAGATTCCCAAGCAGCAGAATTGGTAAGAAATGCTGCTCCTCCCCATGTTTTTTCAAGAATAATGGTCGCTACAGTTGATCATCCTTTTTTTGGTAAAGATGAATTAATAAGAGCACGAAAAATCACTTTTGAAAGGACGGATAAGGATGTAGCATGGGAGGCTATTAGAGCTTTTTTCCTCCATGTATTTAAGCGTACTAATAAGATTCAGGCACTTTAT
>NZ_JRXI01000079.1:0-3346 GCF_000813645.1 Neochlamydia sp. TUME1
GTCTTGCTTTATTTATCGGGGGCTGCACTTAGCGAAGAAGATAAGCAGCGCGGAGAAGAAGAATTAAAAAGCTTATGCTTAAGATGTAAAAATTTCACAATCTATGTGTCTGATGATGGACAATACTTAAACACACATCTAAAGGAAACTACTGCTATTATGAAAGCGAGCCAAGCAGGTAAGTGTATTCTTACATGAGAATGTAGTTACTTATTTTGACCCGATTTAACCTATAAATCTTCTTTATCACAGTAGTTTTAGAAAGAGAAGTTGTTTATTTTCTTTCTGTGCTAACCCAAAAAGCCGAAAAATTAAAAAGTTTAGTTGATGAGGATGAGAATTTGCTAAAAATTAAGAGTTTTAGAGCAGGGGGTACCTTTCGAGATAGGGTTTTGCAGCAATTAAAAGAGAAAATAAGCTTTTTTAGCCTGGATTAAAACGTTTGGGAGAATTCTAAGCGAGTAATTAGTTGTAAATTAAACGTATGTTATAACTACTTCAATATACAATGGCGTTAAAACAATCTCCCAAACGCTTTTAAGATAATTGTGGCCAAGCTTACCATCATTCCTCATATGGCCAATATGGGGATTCTATCGCTTAGCATCTTTTGATTTTAAGTTTTGGTCCAATGAGTTAGGCCTTTTCTTTGCCCGGAAATATAGTGGTTTAAATTTTAAATTTCTAGTCATTAACATATACTTAAAAAAGAGTAATCAATGGTTTGAGCAAGAGTCGAAAACTTAGTACTACAGTGGTAATAAAAAATATAGTATGCTATTTTATTTGTTAAATAGGGAGGTAAGGTATGGAATTGAAAGCAATAAACCAAACTATAAAACAAAAAAAAGAAGAGCTAGCTCTATTTTTAAGGCCTTTTTTTAGTCGAGAAGAAGCTAGACAAGTAGCTTTGCAATATACATGGGGGTTAATGAGCAAAGCAGAACGTAAAAACACCTGGCAATTGGCAGAAGAGGTCGGTTTACAAACCCCGTATGCTTTTCAACATCTACTACGCCGTGGTTTATGGCAAGCAGATGCCATCAGAGATAGGTTGCAAATGGAAGTGTTGAAAGATAAAGAAGGCGGTATACTAGCTATAGATGAGACGGGATTTTTAAAGAAAGGTAAGCATTCAGCAGGAGTGGCAAGACAATATAGTGGAACAGCAGGAAGAATTGAAAATTGCCAAGTAGGGGTTTTCCTTTCCTATGCAACTAGCCAAGGCCACGTACTAATTGATCGAGAGCTATATATCTCTGAAGAATGGTTTTTAGATGAAGAACGTAGAGCAAGAGCTGGTATACCTAAAGAAGTTAAATTCAAAACGAAAATACAATTAGCCATGTTGATGCTACAGAGAGCTTTCGGCCATGGGATCAGGCCCTCTTGGGTATTGGGAGACGAGGTATATGGAGTTTATCCCTTAAGAGCTTATCTAGAGAAAGAATGCTGCCCTTATATATTAGCTGTACCCTCTAACTACCATGTGAGCGTAGATTTTGATCGAAGTCCAGTCAGCCACTTTCTTGCAGAAATTAAGCCAAAAGATTGGCAGAGTTTATCGGCAGGAAAAGGAGCAAAAGGCGAGCGCTATTATCATTGGTATCGTCTAGAAGTCAATTCAGATAGCCCTGAAGGGTGGACACGTTGGCTTTTATTAAGGCGTAACATGAAAGAGCCTCGCGATGTAGCTTATTATATAGCTTGTTGTCCCAATAATGTTACTTTACAAGATATGGCCAAAGCTGCAGGAAGTCGTTGGACGATCGAGGAATGCTTTGAAGCTTCTAAAGGAGAAATTGGGCTTGACCACTATGAGGTGAGAAGCTACACAGGCTGGTATCGACACATGACGCTTTGTTTATTAGCTTTAACTTTCCTTTCGGGCTTGCGCGATGCTTTCAACCTACTGGAGAAGAAAAAAAAAGCTCGTCGACTTCATATGAAGAAGTTTCTAAAAGTACGGAATTTAATTTAATTAGATATACCTTACAAGAAGCTAGGCGTTTAGTGATATATGCACATACCTCTTCAAGCGATGCTGGAGCTATTGGTTAGAATGGTCTAATTGGCGTCGTAAGCATCAAGCGAGTGCTTGTTACTACCATTATCAAAGGCAAAGAAAGCTATGTTTACATTTACCACTGTAGTATTAGAGGATATCTTAAAACCTCCTATTTTGCCTCATTCATCTACTTTATCAAATACCTAATAGGTTGATACAAAACAGCTTATTTAAGATAATATTCGAGAGAAAAGGGAGGTAAAGATGAGCAATGCATACCCTAGTCATTTATCAGATCGTGAATGGGAAGCCATTAAAATTTACTTTGAAGTAGATTACAGCAAAGGAGGCAGGCCCTTTAAACATACAAAAAGAGAACTATTGGAAGCTATTTTTTATGTCTTAAGAACCGGTTGCCAGTGGCATTATCTACCCAAAGACTTTCCGCATTGGAAAACGGCTTACACTTACTTTAAGAAGTGGAAAGACGCACATTTGTTTGAGAAAATCAATCATCATTTAAGGAAAAAATTAAGAGTTATAATGGGGAGGAACCTCGATCCAAGCGCTGCCATTGTCGATAGCCAGTCAGTTAAAACAGTAGAAAGTGGGGGCTTTCAGGTTATGATGGAGCTAAAAAGGTTAAGGGACGTAAAAGGCACATTGTAGTGGATACGCAAGGCTTTTTATTAACATGCTATGTAGGGGCAGCTGACGAAAACGATCGAACGGCCTTAATTAAGCTGCTAGACAAATGCAAAAGCCTGTTTTCAACTATCACCAAGGTTTGGGCGGATATGGGCTATCAAGGCACTGTATTAAAGCAAACCTGCCAAGATCAGTATAACATTGATTTTGAGATCGTTAAAAGACCTCCTCGTAGATTTTGGGTACATGAGGATAAAATAGAAGAATTTTTAAAAACCATTGATTTAAGCTTTAAAGTCCTGCCCAAGAGGTGGATTGTAGAAAGGACTTTTGCATGGATTGGGCGTAATCGAAGAACTTCAAAAGACTATGAGTACCTAACAACTACGAGTGAAAATTGGATTTATTTATCGATGATTAGACTGATGTTAAAGCGAATTGATAAGTTAAAAGAGAGGTTTTAAGATATCCTCTTATACGCTTTTAAAAAACTTAGTCTGCATGCCCAACCCTCTAAAAGATGCCTCTCTGCTTAACAAAAGGGATTTTATGAAGTATAGGAGTACATAAGGAGTAGCTCAAAAGCGTATTACTTATGTTTGCTGCCACAATCTTTTTAAAATTAGCCCAAAAGGTTTCAATAGGGTTTAGATCTGGAGAATAAGGCGGTAAAAATAAAATCTCACACCA
>NZ_JRXI01000080.1:0-2306 GCF_000813645.1 Neochlamydia sp. TUME1
GAACTGTTACGATTTATTCTAGATTTTAAAGGATAAATTTGATATAAGATACTTAATCTATTTATCTAATAAAGGGGAAGGGCATGCAAATAAGCACATTAGCTAAACTATACATTTTTATTGATAGGCATGCAGATTATGTTCCCTTAGCAAGCACTGTAACAAGTTTAATAGACATTTTTCAAAAAGTGGCTATTCAGACTTTCAAACCCATAGAAAATCCATCAAGCCACTATTACTACAGCTATTTAAATAAAAAAAGCTTTAAACGCTGTATCATCTTATTAATTCCTGTATTAGGAAACATAGTTGTAACAATTCTAGATTGTGTTCAACAAAGATGCAAGGACCCTAGCTATGAGAGGCGAAACTCTCATAAAAACAGTATGCATGCTAAAAATAGCAGCACCAAAAATTGCCAAAAGATAAAGAATAAAAACCTTACATCCTTACCTATAAATTCCGCTAAAGAAACAGTGTTATTCTCTAACCAAATCCCGGCCCCAGTAATAAGTAAGTTAGCCGATCAATTAGAGATGTTTGTAGATAATGAAGGGATTCTTGACAGTAACTATTGTCATCAACAAACATGCGATAAACTGAACCGCATTTTTGATAAGCAGCTTCATAAAATCAGAGAGTTAGAAAAAGAAGCTTATAGTATTTTAAAAACATCTAATGATAGTGAACAATATTCTTTATGCCTATCTTCCGCAGAGAAGGAAGTAGAAAGTATAAAAAATATTATAAGCGCCCTTTATAGAAAAAAAGCATCTAACACAACCCATCATAAAGAGCTTAAAAAAAACAGAAAAAGCCCTTCAGAATATGCGTGCATGTATTCCTCTAGGAAAAAGTATGGTCTTAAGAAAAGATGTGGAAATGATGCAGAGTATAAGTACTATTCCTCTCCAACAAACTTATTTTTCTTCAACCTACGGAACTTTCCACGAACCACAAATTAGCCTAGCAGGCTTATTAGGTTGGTTCCAAAAATATATAGATGAAGCTTATGAAGGAGTTAGTGTAGGACGAAAAGTGGATCAGATATATGGTCACAGATTAGAAACTATGTTCACAATCGTAGGACTGAAAAAGGAAAAACATGAGAAAAGTAATGAATATCATTCTTCTTGTTTTTTTGTAGATAAGGGACGGCTTAAACAAAACAAAGAGGATTCATGCCGGGAAAATGTCTTAACACAAACTAATTCCATTTGCTCTCCTCTAAAATGGGAGAAGAGACAGGAGAAAAATATGCCTTCCGAACCAAAAAGAGAATTGCGACAAAAAATTTTAGAAGAGATAAAGGAAAAATTGGCTTTAATGATGTCCCGATGGAATTATTCACATTATGAAGTAGGCACTTCCGAGACTCTCATTGCTAAATACAGAATTTCTCCAAACTTAGCAAAGAAAGCTGACTATATTATTCTTTTTCATAAGAAAGCAATATAAGGTATATTACCATCTTTGCTGATGTGTACCATGCTTTTTAAGTTTCTGATAGAAAAGCTATTTGGTGATAAGAGGTATACGTGGTCTTCCTTTCTAAGAAAGAAGAAAAGAATGCCGATGGGAAGAAAAGAAGAGCCGTCGGCCGCCATAGTCGATAGTCAGAGCGTAAAAACCACTCGTGGGAGGGGGCTAAAAGGTTATGATGGAGGAAAAAAATCAAAGGAAGGAAAAGGCATATTTCAGTAGATACTCAAGGTTTTTTACTAGATTGTCATATAACAGCCGCCAATCTATCTGATAAAGAAGGCTTAAGAAAGATCCTTGATCACAATCACTGGGAATCAGCAGAAAAAGTATGGATAGATCAAGGCTATCAAGGAGAAGAGATTAAAAGCCCTGGGCTAAAATATGGTAAAGAAATTGAAGTAGTAAAAAGACCGCCGAGCAGAATACGTCTCTATGATGAAAACTGGAATGCCGTTTACATTCCTTTACAAAGAGAATTTAGTATTTTACCAAAAAGGTGGATAGTAGAGAGAACTTTAGCATGGATAAACAAATGCCGGAGATTGTCAAAGGATTATGAATATTTACCTACAACTTCACAAGCTATGATTTACACTTCAATGTCTAGGCTTATGTTAAGGAGAGAATAGGCTTCGGGACACCTTCTAATACTACAGTGGTAAATGTAAACATAGCTTTCTTTGCCTTTGATAATGGTAGTAACAAGCACTCGCTTGATGCTTACGACGCCAATTAGACCATTCTAACCAATAGCTCCAGCATTGCTTGATAGAGGTATGTGCATATATCACTAAACGCCTAGCTTCTTGTAAGGTATATCT
>NZ_JRXI01000081.1:0-21237 GCF_000813645.1 Neochlamydia sp. TUME1
TTAAATTAAATTCTGTACTTTTAGAAACTTCTTCATATGAAGCCGACGAGCTTTTTTTTCTTCTCCAGTAGATTGAAAGCATCGTGCAAGCCCGAAAGGAAAGTTAAAGCTAATAAACAAAGCGTCATGTATCGATACCAGCCTGTGTAGCTTCTCACCTCATAGTGGTCAAGTCCAATTTCTCCTTTAGAAGTTTCAAAGCATTCCTCGATCGTCCAACGACTTCCTGCAGCTTTGACCATATCTTGTAAAGTAACATTATTGGGACAACAAGCTATATAATAAGCTACATCGCGAGGGTCTTTCATGTTACGTCTTAATAAAAGCCAACGTGTCCACCCTTCAGGGCTATCTGAATTGACTTCTAGACGATACCAATGATAATAGCGTTCGCCTTTCGCTCCTTTTCCTGCCGATAAACTCTGCCAATCTTTTGGCTTAATTTCTGCAAGAAAGTGGCTGACTGGACTTCGATCAAAATCTACGCTCACATGGTAATTAGAGGGTACAGCTAATATATAAGGACAGCATTCTTTCTCTAGATAAGCTCTTAAGGGATAAACTCCATATATCTCGTCTCCCATTACTTAAAGAAGGTCTGATCCCATGGCCGAAAGCTCGCTGTAGCATCAACATGGCTAATTGTATTTTCGTTTTGAATTTAACTTCTTTAGATATACCAGCTCTTGCTCTACGTTCTTCATCTAAAAACCATTCTTCAGGGATATATAGCTCTCGATCAATTAGTACCTGGCCTTGGTTAGTTGCATAGGAAAGGAAAACCCCTACTTGGCAATTTTCAATTCTTCCTGCTGTTCCACTATATTGTTTTGCCACTCCTGCTGAATGCTTACCTTTCTTTAAAAAGCCCGTCTCATCTATAGCTAGCATACCGCCTTCTTTATCTTTCAATACTTCCATTTGCAACCTATCTCTGATTGCATCTGCTTGCCATAAACCACGGCGTAGTAGATGTTGAAAAGCATACGGGGCTTGTAAGCCGGCCTCTTCTGCCAATTGCCAGGTGTTTTTACGTTCTGCTTTGCTCATTAACCCCCATGTATATTGCAAAGCTACTTGTCTAGCTTCTTCTCGACTAAAAAAAGGCCTTAAAAATAAGGCTAGCTCTTCTTTTTTTTGTTTTATAGTTTGGTTTATTGCTTTCAATTCCATTCCTCACCTCCCTACTTAACAAATAAAATAGCATACTATATTTTTTATTACCACTGTAGTATTAGGGCCTCCTTACCAAAATTCTATTATTCTGAAATGTGGTGAGAAATCACGGTTATCAAATTTTTTGCTGGCGTTTTTATAAATTTTCAGTATTGTCTAGAAAAAACAATTTTATTTTTGCCATTTAGCTGCAAGCATACTTTGGACAAAAATTATAACTAGCTAAAAAATGGATAACCATATGAATCAGCTTTCATCAGACTCTCTTCATATCCACCCCTTAATATTTCCTGCATTTGAGAAAAAAGAAGAACATGCTAGCTATTCTACAAGAGGTACTACGGTCTGTGAAGAGATTAGTTTAAAGATATTTAAGGAATTAGAGTTCCAAGATTTGTGCCAAGCCAAACTCATATGTAAAGAATGGAAGCAGTTAATTGAAAGCAGTCCTTTAGCAGAAGACATCTACAGGATAGGTTTAAAACGCGCTATTCAAAAGAACAACCCTCTACGCGATAAAGTTTGCGCAGAAAAGCTAATCCAAGAAGCATATTGCATAGAAAAACTAGGAGATATTTATCAGGATAAAGGTACATCCGAAACGTTACTTCAAGCGGCAGGGCTTTACAATTATGCGTTACAAATTGTTTCTGATGATAAAAAGAGATTTTTTGAAGAAAAGCTTTTGAAAGCTCAACATTTACTTATCAAGTCATGCCAAGGAAAAGTTTTAGATAATAATAGAATAAGAAAAGAATTCAAGGGCAATCGCCAAGCATTAAAAAAGTTTAGAGAGGAAATAGAGAAGATGATTCAATCTCTTCCAGAAACTCCTTCTTTCCAAGAAGTGAAAGAGCTTTATGGTAAGATTGCTCAGGATATAAAGGCTTTTTTTAGCTTACTAGTTAATCAGGCGATTAATGTCTTAGGCCTTGCCCCTTGCGAATATGCTATGATAGGCTTTGGCTCCTTAGCTAGGGAAGAGATGACTCCTTATTCCGATCTAGAATTTGGCATTCTTATAAAAGAAGATAGCGATGCAAATAAGAAGTATTTTAGGAATCTTACAAATCTAGTTCACTTGAAAGTCATCGATTTAGGAGAAACCATTCTTCCTGCTTTAAACATTCCTTGCTTACAATCCATAAATTTTTTTGATGGTATTACACCACGAGGCTTTGCCTTCGATGGGGCAGGAGTAGAAGGAAAAGGCTGCAAAACCCCTTTCGGTAATGGTAAAACATTTGAGCTTATCCGGACTCCTGAAAAGATGGCCCAATATATTGCTAAAGATGAAAAAGGACAGTGGTGGTATGAAAAAGAGCCTCATCTTCCTATGGAGCTTTTAACCTTTACTCATTTACTAGGTGATCCGGCGCTAACTCGGAAATATGGTGAAAAGCTTCAGAAAAAGCTTGAGATTGCTTATCAAGAAGGATTTACCCTTCGTCAGCATTTAGCTAAGAAACACCTTGTGCTGGTTGATATGGAGGCTTTCGATCCAAGAATGGGCGATTTAAGTAGTCAGGGCATGCTCTTTAAAGTTAAAAATGATCTTTATAGGTTTCCTCATTTGGCTTTGGACCGACTAGCCCTTTTCAAAAAGATAGGATCCTCTAATAGTTTTGCTAGAATTGATGAGCTGAACAAGCTAGGAGTTATAAAAAATAGCGCTGCTGTAAAGCTAAGCGAGTGGATGAGTATAGCGTTATTTATGCGCCTTAAAACTTACTCGCATTATCAAGCGCAGCAAGAGATGATGAATCCTCTAATTAAACATTTTGGGTTTGATGACCCAAACCTCAACAATAAGCAGTTTACTTTAGATCATAAAGCTTTAGAAAAGATAAAAAAAATTTACCGTGTTTTTATTCCTTTTCATCAAGCTATGCAAGATTTTTTAGCAGGCCAGGAAGAAAGCCTCCAATTATCAGATTTAGAGGATAACTCGCCGAAGGCACAAGGTGATATAGCCTTAAGACTCTTTCAATATAAAGAAGCAAAAAAGTGGTATCTTTTAGAAAGCGAAGTAAGCCCGCAAAATTCGCTGATTTTAAGTGCTCTTGGGGTTATTTATTACGATCAAGGTAATCTAAGGCAGGCAACTGAGTATGGACACAAAGCTCTGACCATTGATCTCGAGCTTCTTGGTGAAAATCATCCTAAGGTGGCAATCGATTACAGCAATTTGGGAGCAATCTACAAAGACCAAGGCAATTTAGACGCGGCAGCTGTGTATATTGAAAAAGCACTAGCTATGGACCTTAGGCTTTTTGGTGAAAATCATCACAGATTAGCAATCGATTATAGCAATCGGGCACAAATCTACCAAGACCAAGGCAATTTAGGAAAGGCAGCTGAGTGCTGTAACAAAGCCGTTGCTATTGACCTTAAGCTTTTTGGTGAAAATCACCCCGGAGTGGCGGTCAATTACAACAATCTGGGAGCAATCTACAAAGATCAAGGTAACTTAGACACAGCATTGGTGTATATTGAAAAAGCACTAGCTATTGACCTTAAGCTTTTTGGTGAAAATCATCCCAAGATGGCAATCGATTACAGCAATCTGGGAGTAATCTACCAAGACCAAGGCCATTTAGACAAGGCTGAAGAGTATAGCACTAAATCACTTAACATTAATCTTAAGCTCTTTGGTGAAAATCATCCTAGTGTGGCTAGAAGTTATAATAACTTAGGGAACATCTACAAAACCCAAGGCCATTTAGGTAAGGCAGCAGAGTATAGTACAAAAGCTCGTACCATTGATCTTAAGCTTTTTGGTGAAAATCATCCTACGGCGGCAGGCAATTACAGCGATCTGGGAGCAATCTATAAAGAAAAAGGCAAGTTAGACAAGGCGGAAAAGTATGCTACTAAAGCACTTATCAATAATCTTAGGCTTTTTGGTGAAAATCATCCTACCACGGCAGACAATTACAACAACCTAGGACAAATCTACAAAGCCCAAGGCCATTTAGACAAGGCCGAAGAGTATACCATTAAAGCGCTTGCCATTAACCTAAAGCTTTTTGGTGAAAATCATTTCAACGTGGCCGGCGGCCACACAAACCTGGGACGAATCTACCAAGATCAAGGCAAATTAGGCAAGGCGGAAGAGTACAGCACTAAAGCGCTTAATATCGACCGTAAGATTTTTGGTGAAAATCATCCTATCGTGGCTAGGAGTTACAATAGCCTAGGAAATATCTACCAAGACCAAGGCCATTTAGACAAGGCTGAAGGGTATAGAGCTAAAGCACTTACCATTAACCTTAAGCTTTTTGGTGAAAATCATCCTAGTGTGGCTAGAAGTTATAATAACTTAGGGAATATCTACAAAGCCCAAGGCCATTTAGGTAAGGCAGCAGAGTATAGTACAAAAGCTCGTACCATTAATCTTAAGCTTTTTGGTAAAAATCATCCTACCGTGGCAGACAATTACAGCAATCTGGGAGCAATCTATAAAGAAAAAAGCAATTTAGACAAAGCGGAAAAGTATATCACTAAAGCACTTACCATTAATCTTAAGCTTTTTGGTGAAAATCATCCTACCATGGCAGCCAATTACAGCGATCTGGGAGTAATCTATAAAGAAAAAGGCAATTTAGACAAGGCTGAAGGGTATAGCGCTAAAGCACTTGCCATTAATCTTAAGCTTTTTGGTAAAAATCATCCTACGACGGCAGCCAACTACAGCAATCTGGGAGCAATCTATCAAGACCAAGGCCATTTAGACAAGGCGGAAAAGTATACTACTAAAGCACTTAACATTAATCTTAAGCTTTTTGGTAAAAATCATCCTACGATGGCAGCCATTTACAGCAATCTGGGAGCAATCTATCAAGGCCAAGGCAATTTAGACAAGGCGGAAAAGTATAGCACTAAAGCGCTTACCATTGAGCTTGAGCTTTTTGGTGAAAACCATCCTACCGTGGCAATTCGATACAATAACCTGGGAGTAATCTATAAAGAAAAAGGCAATTTAGACAAGGCCGAAGAGTATAGCACTAAAGCGCTTACCATTGACCTTAGGCTTTTTGGTGAAAATCATTTCAGCGCGGCAGCCAATTACAGCAATCTGGGAGCAATCTATCAAGAGCAAGGCAATTTAGACAAGGCCGAAGAGTATAGCACTAAATCACTTACCATTAACCTCAGGCTTTTTGGTGAAAATCATTTCAACGTGGCCAGCGGTTACACAAATTTGGGACAAATCTACCAGGAACAAGGCAAACTAGGCAAGGCTGAAGAATATAGCACTAAAGCGCTTACCATTGACCTTAGGCTTTTTGGTGAAAATCATCCTACCGTGTCAATCGATCTCAACAACTTAGCACTAATCTACCGAAAACAAGGTCGTTTAAATAAAGCGGCAAAATATAGCACTAAAGCGCTTGCCATTGACCTTAAGCATTATGGTGAAAATCATCCTACCGTGGCAATTCGATACAATAACCTGGGAGTAATCTATAAAGAAAAAGGCCATTTAGATAAAGCGGCACATTGTAGCACTCAAGCGCTTGCCATTGACCTTAAGCATTTTGGGGAAAATCATCCTAATGCGGCAATAGATTACCATAACTTAGGGCTAATCTACAAAGATCAAGGAAATTTAAAACAGGCGCTCGAATATATTAAAGAAGCTCTTAGGATTAGCATTAGAGTGTACGGCATCCATCATCCCACAGTAACAGCCATTAATGCAGCTCTTAAAAGCTTAAATACGTCTTTATCCAGAAAATTATGAAAAAGTTAACTTTTAAGGTGGTTCAAGCTCTGCATATCAAAATCGGATGAACCGCATATTAAATGTTGACCATCTGGAGGTGTGCCCTTGTCTACCTGGGAGGCCATACACGAGACCCCTAGTATAAAGTAAGTTACATCTGCTGTAACTTACTTTATACTAGGGGTTAGCTTAGCAATTTAGAAGCGATAAAGCTGCTGCAGGCGAGCAATACGATCATCTAGAGGAGGATGGGAAGCAAACCATTGCATGAGCCCTTTTTTTGTCCCTGAAATTTTAAAAGCGTTGATCGCTTCTTGATTTTGATTAGGGTCTTTAACTTCAAAGTTGCTTTTCAAAGCTTGTAAGGCAGCAATCATAGAAGAAGCACCTACTAAGCGTGCACTTCCTGCATCCGCTCTATATTCGCGATAGCGAGAAAAGCTTGCGACTACAAGGCTGCCTAAAATCATAAAAACGATTTCTAAGCCAAAAACAATCATTTGGTACATAAAAGGGGAAGGTTCCTCATCACGCTCTTTGGAGAAAGTTTTGCTAATACCATAAGCTACTATTCTTGCAAGGAACATTACAAAAGCATTAATGACTCCTTGTAATAAGGTCATAGTTACCATATCACCGTTAGCTATATGAGTGATTTCATGGCCGATGACTGCATCCACTTCATTTTTTTCCATACGCTCTATTAAGCCTGAAGAAACAGCTACTAAGGAATTAGAACGAGAGGGTCCTGTGGCAAAGGCATTAAGTTCAGGGGAATAATAAATGCCTACTTCTGGCATTTTAGGTAATCCTGCTTTTTTTGCTAGCTGATAGACTGTTTCAAGCACCGCACGTTTTTGTAAGTCGGTGGTATGGGGATCGATCATTTCTAGTCCGACCATCCATTTGGCCATCACCTTGGATAAGAGTAGAGAAATAACGGCTCCTCCCATCCCCCATAATAAGCAGAAAATGGCTAGAGAAGGTAAATTGATCCCTTTTTTCATCAAAAAAGGTTGTAGATTAAAAAAGTAGGTAATGAATGAAATAAAGGCGACAACTAGAAAGTTAACAACGAGGAAAAGAATAATACGTTTAGCAAAGGCCATAAATAGACTCCCATTTTATCAGACGTTCAACGTAATCTTACAATTTAAAGGTTTTAATTGTGAATGGATTTCTGCTTGCGAAGGGCAAGTCTTAAGAAGCAAGATTTCTTGGCTAGAAGGTAGCTATTCAGGTTCGTGTATTTCAAACTTCTAGTAGGCATTAATTTCGGTATTTGAAAAGTTTTTTTAATTGCTAACTACTCAACACAAGGCGAATAATTTTCTCATCATTATTTTTCACTTATTTTCTTGTATATAGGCATGTAAGATTCTTAATCTTGCATTTATTTTAAGCAATTTGGTGAGCATTTTATCCGGCTAAAAGCTTTATCTTCTAACTTCTTTTGTAATTTGTCGTTAGTAAGAAAAAAACGCCTGTGGGTAAATTTCTTGGAAGTAACCTGCAGCGTACTTTTAGGTAGGGGGAGACAAATATTCATGCGAAAAATACTGATTTCATCATTCTATTAATCTTAAGCTACCTTTATTTCTCTATTGAGAAAATGTGCTACCCCTCCTTTTCTGACACTGAATAATCTCTTCCATTGTTGCCAATATTTGTGCAGCCCCTCTAAAGTTTCCTGCTCCATTTCATATAGAAAAATTCATAAAATATAAAAGATGCCTGGCAGGGTTAAATCTAATAGAACCAGATTTTAAGAGTGTTAAAGCAGAGTTTCTTTATCATAGGAAGTTAAATACTGATGCCAGGCTAAAGCTCCAGCGCCTATTGTGCCGGCGTCTTCAGTGAAAGTGGCAGGTAAAATTTTAAGCGTGGAAGTGGCTGCTTTTAATGCATAATTTTTAACTCTCTTTTTTATATAATCCACAGCTTCGGGTAACCCATGAATAACACCGCCTCCTAAAATTAACCTTTCAGGATTAAAAACATTAATCATATTGCTACAGCCAATCGTTAAAGCTTCCATGACTTCATTTAGAATTTGGCCTGCTACGATATCGCCTTCCTTGTAGGCTTGAATGACAAGCTTTGCTGAGGTAGCGGAAATATCTCCCTCGGTAAGGTCTAATAAAGCTTTTCCTTGGGAAGGATTTTTGTATACCCATTCTTTGGCTTTTTTGGCTATCGCCCATCCTGAGGCCATCGCCTCGAAACATCCATGGCTTCCACAGGTGCAAGGTGGACCGTTCATTTGAATAATCGTGTGGCCTAACTCGCCCGCACAGTTAGTGTAGCCAGACATTACTTTGCCTTCATTGACTATGCCGCCGCCAATGCCTGTGCCAACAAATACACACACAATATTATTGCTGCCTTTTCCTGCGCCATTTAGCCACTCTCCCCAGGTAGCTGCACGTCCATCATTGGTAATCGTCACAGGCAAGGAAGTTACGTCTTCAATCTTTTTCTTTAAAGAAATGTTATGCCAATTTAAATTGGGAGCAAAAACGAGGGAACCATCCTTAGCGCTGACCTGCCCGGGTACACCCATTCCAATCCCGCAGATAAAACTTTTACCCAAATCATGAAATTCTTGAATCGTTTGAATAATCTCCTGTTCAATCACTTCTTGCTTGCGATTAGCTTGGGTGGAAATTCTTTTTTTGTGATGAATAGTGCCATAACGATCGACCAAGCCTATTTCAATCTTAGTGCCTCCAATATCCATCCCAATTGCATATTTTTTTGCCATGCAGTTAGTCTCCTATTTTAAAGGTGGATATAGCTAAATAATAATTATAAATAAACAAAGTTATTGGTAATTTTGCCATTTATCTATGAAGGGTACAAAAACTAGCCTAATCTGGTCCAAATATAAGCACGATGATTAGGAAAGAAAATTTGACTTCAGCTGTTTCACTAAGCTATCCTGTCGTCTGTAGAAGAAAAAGCAACGCTAGGCCGCCCATAGGAATGAGAAAATTTTTATGAAAACTTTGATAGTAAGGCCTTCATCTCTTTCAGGTGAAATGCAAATTCCTTCTTCTAAGTCACAAACGCATCGGGCCATCTTATTAGGATCCTTAGGAAAAAATGTTTCTCTTGTCTACCAGTATTTAAATTCTCCCGACTGCCTGGCCATGATGAAAGCTTGCCGTTATCTAGGAGCTAAAATTACTGCTCACGGCGATCATCTACACATTGAAGGTATCGGAGGAGAAATTTGGGGAGCAGAAAATGTGATTAATGCCCATAATTCTGGCATAGTTTTACGTTTTATTTCTGCCATTGCTGCTTTAGGCACGCATCCTATTGTAATTACAGGGGATGAATCAATCCGGCATCAACGGCCTATGCATGTCCTTCTTAAAGCTTTAGAGCAATTGGGAGTACAAGCGATCTCCACGCGAGGAGATGGATTTGCGCCTGTGATTATAAAAGGACCTTTAAGGCCAGGCCGGGTTGTTATAGAAGATGGTTCTGACTCTCAAAATATCTCTTCTTTGCTAATGGCTGCTATCTTTTTAAAAGGTACTTTAGAGTTAGAGGTGCATCAGACTGGTGAAAAACCTTGGCTTGATTTAACTTTAGATTGGCTTAAAAGATTAAAAGTGCCTTATGAAAACCATGGCTATAAAAATTTTAAAGTGCAGGGAATAGGTAGTTATGATGGCTTTGTATATGCCGTACCAGGAGATTGGAGCTCTGCGGCTTTTCCTATAGCTGCTGCTATCGTTACCCGGTCGGAAGTGGTGCTTAATAACCTTTCTATGCATGATCTGCAAGGAGATAAAGCTATTGTCAATATTTTTAGACAAATGGGTGCTGGCATAGAGATTGATGAGCAGGCCCACAGCATACATGTCTATCCGAGAGCATCTTTAAAAGGTATTACTGTAGATATCAATGATTGTATAGATGCTCTTCCTATCCTTGCTGTCGTGGCTTGCTATGCGGAAGGCCAAACTTCGATTATAAATGCAGCGGTAGCGCGTCAGAAAGAATGTGATCGCATAGCTTGTATAGCTACAGAATTAAATAAAATGGGAGCCCTTATTCAGGAGTCTCACTCGGGCCTCTGTATTACAGGAAATCCATTAAAGGGAGCCTCTGTTTTTTCTCATAAAGATCATCGCATGGCGATGGCCTTAGCGGTAGCGGGAATGGGCGCAAAAGGTGAAACAGCTATTTACCATTCTAATTGTATTGAAAAAACATACCCAACTTTTGTTCAAGATTTTAAGCGCTTAGGTGCTCATATAGAGGAAGTTTAAAAGTAACTTTTAAGGAAAATGTTTTTACCAACTAATCTTTTATCGTATGGATAGGGAAATTCTAACATGAATATTATTTTAGCGGGACCGCCACTAACGGGAAAAACAACGTTAGGTAAGCAAGTAGCCTGTAAATTCGGTTGGCCATTTATCGATACCGATAGGCTAGTTGAGAAATGTTATAAAAATGAAAAAAATATTCAAGCTTCTTGCCGCGAGATCTTTAAGAAAGAAGGGGAGAGTCAATTTCGTGTGTATGAGCATCAAGCTATTTTATCCTTGCAAGGTTATACCCATTCGGTTATTTCTCTAGGTGGAGGAGCTTTAGAAAAGCTAGATAATGTAAGGATTCTTAAAAAAACCGGCCAAATCATTTATATAAAGACTTCTTTGGCACTTTTAGAAAAACGATTATTAGATCATTCACTTCCTTCCTATCTGGAGAATGAAGAAAAACCTTTGGAAGCTTTTCAGAAGCTAGTAAGAAGGCGCTCTCCTTTTTACGAATTATATGCTGACCAAATCATTGAAACAGGTTCCTTAAGCCCCTCTCAAATTGTAGCAATTATTTACGAGAGTTATCATGGCCAGTAATTCAATGGGAAATATTTTTAGAATTACCACATGGGGTGAATCCCATGGGCCTGCCATCGGCGTAGTTATCGACGGTTGTCCAGCAGGTTTACTGTTGCAAGAAGAAGACATTAACCAAGCATTGGCTTTACGTGCTCCTGGGCATAATATATACACTTCGCCTCGTCAAGAGAGCGATCGATGTCAAATCTTATCAGGTGTTTTTGAGGGTAAAACTACGGGCACTCCTATTTCTATTTTTATTAAAAACAGAGATGTGGACTCTAGCAAATATGAGCCTATCCAGAACCTTTTAAGACCAGGCCATGCTAACTTCACCTATTTAGAAAAATATGGTCTTTTTGACTATCGAGGAGGAGGGCGCTCATCAGCAAGAGAAACAGCCTGCCGAGTGGCAGCAGGAGCGGTGGCTAAAAAATTATTAAGGCATTACGATATTCAGGTTATAGCTTATCTTTTGCAAGTGGCTAATATAGCCGCAAAAGTTTCTTTTTCATCTGATCTTTTCGAGAGCGTTTATAAAAGCCCTATCTACTGCCCGGATGCAAAAGCTGCTAAGCCTATGCAAAAGGCTATCATGCAAGCAAAAGAAGAGGGGGATTCTCTAGGAGGAATAGTGGAATTAATTGCTCATAACCTTCCTGTGGGATTAGGAGATCCTATTTATGAGAAGCTGGAAGCCAATTTGGCTAAGGCGATGATGAGTCTGCCTGCTACCAAGGGTTTTGAAATTGGCACAGGCTTTCAAGCAGCAAAGATGCCAGGTTCTACCCATAATGATTCCTTTCAGCATCAACAAGGAAAGATTACCACTGCTACTAATCATGCCGGTGGGACATTGGGGGGAATTTCTACTGGAATGCCTTTAATAGCACGTGTGGTATTTAAGCCTCCCTCAAGTGTGATGAAAGAGATGGAAACTGTTAATAGGCAAGGGGAAGCAGCTACATTTAAGCTGCCAGCAGGCTCGCGTCACGACCCTTGTGTCGCTATTCGAGCCGTGCCGGTAGTGGAAGCTATGGCAGCGCTTGTATTAGCGGACGCTCTTCTTATGAATCGGCTATCGAGGTTAGAGTGATTTGCATAGTCATTTTAGGACCGACCCTAGAAGAAGCACGCCTGCAAATTCAGCAGGCCAGCTTGCATGCTGACTTAATTGAACTGCGTTTAGATTATTTTATTCATCGCGAGCCTACTACCCTTAAGAGCTTATTAAAGGAATTTCCTTTACCGATGATTTTTACTCTGCGTTCTAAATCGCAGGGGGGGCATTATCCTTACGATGAAAAAACCCGTTTACAAGAAATTAAATGCTTGGCTGCTTGTAAGCCTGCCTATTTAGACATTGAAGCAGATGTGCCTCACGCTTTTATAACGCAAATAAGCCAGGATCAGCCGGGCATTAAATTGATTATCTCTTACCACCATTTTAAAGATACTCCTGCAAATCTGAAAGATATTTTGGATAAATTGCCTGCCATAAAAAATGGAATCTACAAAATCGCTACTCATTCCTTTTGTACTGTTGATACATTAAAACAAATGTATGAGGCTAAAAATCAGCAAAACATCATCTCCATTAGCATGAGAGAAGATGGGCAAATAAGTCGAATTTTAGCTCCAGTTGTTGGAAGCCCAATAACTTATGCTAGCTTGGATGAGAAGTGTAAGGCAGCACCAGGCCAGCTACCTGCCCAGCAGCTGAGGGAAACCTATGGCTATAAAGCTTTAAACCTTCAAACGGCGCTATACGGCCTCATCGGAGATCCTGTATCAGCTAGCATAGGCCATCTCACTCATAATGCTCTTATGCAAGCTCTTAATTTAAATGCAGTTTATGTAAAAATGCGAGTAAAACCCCAAGAGCTTAAAGTTTGTTTGAATCTCATGAAAAAATTAGGATTTCAAGGGTTAAGTGTCACCATGCCGCTTAAAAGAGAAATTATAGGCTTTTTAGATCAGGTGGATGAGGAAGCTCTCGCGATGGGGGCTGTAAATACTTTACTATTAAAAGACGGACAATGGATAGGCTACAATACGGATGGCAAGGGTGCTTTAGAAAGTATAGAAACGTGGGGAACCGTTAAGGATAAGAAAATTATTCTTTTAGGAGCCGGGGGTGCTGCCCGCGCGATTGCTTTTGAAGCACGGCGCAAAGGAGCGGCACTCATCATTTTAAACCGTACTATCCAAAAGGCTGAGCAGCTAGCTGATGATTTTGGTGGCCAAGCGGGAAGCTTGGAAATGATGCAGGCATATTTTCAAGCTGGCTATGACATCTTAATTAACTGCACTTCGCACTCCTTTCCTATAGCTCCTAGTAATCTTAGCAAAGAAGCGCTTGTTATGGATATTACTTCCAATCCTAAAGATACTGCTTTTTTAAAAAGCGCCATCAAGAGAGGCTGCCGCATTGTATATGGATATCAGATGTTTATTAGACAGGCCGTCAAACAGTTTAAGCTTTGGTTTCCTGAAAAAATTGATGAAAAAGATGCTTTAGAAATTTTAGAAAAGAAAGCTTTAGAATCTTTATTTGTTAAGTAAATTGTTTAAAAGTTAATCTGCATGATTGCCTATCCCTCTTTATTTTTTGAGCTAACCCATCTGATTAATTTCCTGTGTAATTTCTTGATGTATTGCCTAGTCTTTGCTATCATATTACCTGCTGGGTAAAAAGAACATTTAATTAAGATAAGGCTTGTTGATGGCAGATTCTCTAGAGTTTATAGGTATATCCAAAGAATTTGGTAATGTAAAAGCCCTTCAAGATGTTACTTTTTCAATCAAGAAAGGAGAGTTCTTCTCTCTCTTAGGTCCTAGTGGCTGTGGTAAAACCTCTTTGCTGCGTATTGTAGCAGGTTTTGAACGTCCCACCCAAGGAAAGATTCTTTTAGATGGGCAAGATATTACTCATATTCCTCCTCATCAACGTCCCGTTAATACTGTCTTTCAAAATTATGCGCTTTTTCCTCACCTTAATATTTGGGAAAATATTGCTTTTGGTCTACGTGTCGCTAAAAGATCTCAAAAGGAAATCGATTTTGAAGTAGACCGCATGCTGCATTTGATTCAGCTTAAAGAATTAGCCTATAAAATGCCTGATCAAATTAGCGGAGGGCAAAAGCAACGCGTAGCTATAGCAAGAGCATTAATTAATAAACCACGAGTCTTATTGCTAGATGAACCTTTGGCAGCGTTAGATCTTAAATTGCGTCAAAAAATGCTACTGGAATTAGATTTGATTCATGATGAGGTAGGTATTACCTTTTTATTTATTACCCATGATCAGACTGAAGCGATGGCGGTGAGCGATCGTATTGCTGTTTTGCGCCAGGGTAGCCTTGAGCAAATTGGAACTCCTATTGAACTCTATGAAGCTCCTAAGAGTAGCTTTGTAGCAGCTTTCATTGGCGATACTAATTTTTTGGACGGTCATGTAGCTGAAAAAGTTTCTCAAGACTACAGCCTTTTAACATTAGATAATTTTCCCAATGTTCTTTGCTTCAATGACAAACAGCTTAACGTGGGGGACCTGGTCCATCTGAGTGTGCGTCCAGAGAAAATGCATATCTCTCGAGAGCAACCTCCTCATCATCCTCGTCATAATCAGGTACCCGGAGTGGTTGAAGACGTGGTATATAAGGGAGCGCACACAAACTTTTGGGTAAGAGTTGAAGGGCATCGCATTGCTGTTACTCAGCAACACCGCCGCTTTTTACTGGATGAACATCCCATTCGCTGGAATGATAAAGTGTGGATATGGTGGCACGCAGATGATGGCTTTATTTTAGAAAGATACAATCCTCAAGTTTCAATTGAAAAGCAGGGCGAATAAAATGAAGAAGGCTAAGTTAGAAGAGCTTGCTCTAACCATACCCTCTTTTCTATGGCTCATTATTTTCTTTTTTATTCCTACGCTTGTGATCTTTACTTTTGCCTTTAAGCCTAGTGATCCTTTTGGAGGCATAGGGGAGGGATGGACCTTAGAGAATATTTATACTTTGTTAGACGCTAGCTATTTATTGTTAATATGGCGAACTGTTTGGTTGAGTGTGCTAACTACAGTCTTCTGCCTTGCTTGTGCACTTCCGGTTGGCTATCAGCTTGCTCGTGCTTCCACAAGAACACGTCAGCTTATCTTATTATTAATTATTGTGCCTTTTTGGAGCAGTTTTCTTGTACGTATTTTTGCCTGGAAAGCTTTATTGCATCCTGAGGGCTTTTTTAAAAATTTCTTAGTGCAATTACATCTTGCAGATCCCTCCGTATCCCTTCTCTATAATTCCGGAACGGTTTTATTAGTGATGGTCTATACCTACTTGCCGTTTGCTGTTCTACCCATCTATGCTTCAGCTTCAAAATTTAACTTTCAATTGCTTGAAGCTGCAGCAGATTTAGGTTCTACTAGGCTCTATGCCTTTGTGAAAGTTTTTCTCCCTTCTATTCGGAAAGGACTGGGAACAGCTACCTTAATGGTGTTTATTCCTGCTATCGGTGCTTATGTGATTCCTGATCTAGTAGGAGGGACGCAAAGTGAAATGATAGGTAATAAGATCGCTCAACGTACTTTTATAGATCGCAATTTACCTTTAGCAAGTGGCTTATCGGCGTTACTCTCCATCATTATCCTACTGCCCATGAGTATCTTTACCCTTATACAAAGTAAAGCTAAGAGATTAAGCTTTGAAGGGCGAGCAAAAGAATGAAAAAAAGCCGGTTCCCTTTTATCATTACTATTATCGTTTTGATTTTTCTTTATCTTCCCATTATTGTGCTTTTTATTAATTCTTTTAATGATTCGCGTTTTGGGGGAGAATGGGCGGGATTTACCTGGAAATGGTATGAACGTCTTTTACGCGAGCGAGCCTTGTGGCAATCTTTTCGCAACTCGTTAATTGTAGCCTTAAGCGCTACTTTTGCCTCTTCAATTCTAGGAACGACAGCGGCTCTAGCCCTTTATCGCTATAAGACGCGCTTTCAAAAAGCCCATTATGGTTTAGTTTATGTACCTTTAGTCATCCCAGATATTTTGACAGGGATGAGCTTGCTGTTATTGTTTATGGCTTTAAATATTAAACTAGGTTTGTTTACGGTGTTTATCACCCATACAACATTTTGCCTTAGTTATGTGACAATGGTGATATTAGCTCGCCTGCAAAATTTTGACTTCTCCATTATTGAAGCAGCCCAAGATCTAGGAGCTAGCAGTTGGACGGTATTTCGCAAAGTTCTTATTCCTTTGCTTGCTCCAGGCATTGCGGCAGGCGCCATGTTAGCTTTTACTCTTTCTATAGATGATTTTGTCATTACTTTTTTCGTGGTAGGCCAAGGGACAACTACTCTACCTATCTACATCTATAGTATGATAAAATATGGATCCACCCCTGTGATTAATGCATTATCGGTAATTTTATTGATCTTTACTTTTATAATTATTTGGCTGACACAACATTTGTCAGAGGAGTAGTATGAGAAAGTGGCTGTTTTTTATAATCGCCTTTGTCTATTTAGCCATTCTGGTCACCACTTGCAGTACCCCTGAGAATGAACTACATTTGTACATTTGGGCCGATTACATTAAACCTGAGCTTATTGAAAAATTTGAGCAAGAGCATAATTGCCGAATCGTATACGATACTTTTGATAGCAATGAGTCCATGTACGCCAGATTAAAGTTAGGCGTTACAGGATACGATGTGATCTTTCCTAGTGGCTATACCTATGAGTTAATGCTGCAGCAAAAAATGTTGAATCCTATCCCTATCAGCTCGCTTTCCTATTTAAAAAATCTTACTCCTCATTATACGCCTGAAAAGTTTGAGGAGGGCAGTGTCATCTATGGAGTACCTTTTGCGATGAGCTACAGTGGAATTGCTTATCGGAAAGATAAAATTAAGGTGGAAGATCAAAGTTGGGGAATATTTGGTCGATTGGATATGCGAGGACGTATGACCATGCTTAACGACCTGCGGGAAACATTAGGAGCAGCTCTAAAATATTTAGGCTTTAGCGCCAATAGCACAAATAGAGAAGAAATTAATCAAGCGGTTGATCAGCTGCTCGTATGGAAGAAAAATCTAGCTAAATTTGAAAGTGAACAGAATAAACATGGAATCGCTAGTGCTGAATACATCGTGTCGCAAGGATACAATGGTGATATGCTCCAGGTTATGAGGGAAAATAGCCACGTAGGATTCTTTATCCCTCAGGAAGGATCTATTATTTCGCTTGATTATGCTGTTGTTCCGCAACACGCTCCCAATCCTAGCCTAGCACATGCTTTTATTAATTTCTTATTGGAAGGAGCGGTAGCTGCAGAAAATATGCAATTCACTTGTTTTCCTTCACCCAACCAAGCTGCTTATGCTCTTTTACCTAAAGAATTGCAGGAAAACCCCTCTCTTTTTCCTCCTCAAGCAATATTAGATAAATCCGAGGTACTTAGATATTTAGGAAAAGATGGCGAGCTTTACAATCAGGCTTGGGATAAAGTTAAAAAGAGTTAAACTTGACCCTAGAAGCTTGCTAGTGAGAAAGCTAAAAATTATGAAAAAGGAAATGAGCGAGGACCGGGGAGCATTTCCATCACTTGATTATTGAATCTTATAAAGCTGTTTTTAAAACCGTGCTAATATAGCTGTTTAAGCTCATATGATTTAATTTAGCTTGGACGCTAAGCTTCGCATGCAATTCGGGTGAGAGTCGTAAGTTAAATTTTCCGGAGAAAGGCTTTTCAGGTTCTTCTTTTCTTTCTGCACAAAAAGCAAGATAATCCTGCACAGAGTCTTTGAAAGCCTGCTCTAGTTCATCAACTGTTTTTCCCTGAAATGTAATGACGTCTCTTATTCCCAGAATTTCTCCGTGAAAAATTTTGGCTTCATCATCATAGACGACATGACCCGTATATCCTTTATATTTCATCATGGTTTTACTCCTGCATTTTCTAAGAAACGCCGCATCGAAACTAGAGCGCCTTTATCAGTCTCTTTTTTAGGATGAGGACGGTGGAAAGTAGCCCGTATGCCATTTAATGCAATTCGTATGCGCGATCCTTCTCCCTCGGTAATCTCCGCCTCAACATGGCGTAATAGAGCTTCTATATCTTTCCAGACAACATTTGATTGAACAGGCTGTTTGAAAATCGCTTCAAGTGTACGCTGATGTTTCTTGCTCATATCCTACATGGTACTAAAATATGGTATTATTATACAATCGGAAAATTTATGAGCTAATAAGGAACCAAACTGGGAGGATGAATGGCGCTAAACGAAAACGCTTCTAAATAAGTGTCCTAGTTGCCATCAGTGGTTGCAGCATAAAGTGGCTTAAGATAATGAGAACAGGCTCATATCATAGTCTCGGATGTAGGTCCAGTGAGCCTAACTTTCTTCCTTCTTTACCTCTCCAATATTTCAGCTACTTGTACGCGGTTTGCTAAAGCAAAGGGATTCAAAGGAATAAAAGTTTTTAAAGAGATAATCTAAAGAGAAAAAGCCAAAGCAAGATGGCTGCATGACTTTAAGCCCCATGGGCTTATCAATGATAAAAGCCCACTTTTATCTTTACAAATTATTCCAAGAAACATTTTTAATGTTTCTATACTCGACATCATATTAAAAGACGAGGTATGAAAGCTATTTAGATAAGGTTGTAATTTATTTGATGAAGGGAAAGAGAGAAAGCTTATAAGCTTGGTTTAAACTTATCGAAAAACATAAGATCTAGTATTGAACAAAAGTTGCTTACGCTTAATGATAAAATTTTGCTAGGTAAAAGCTCGATGTTTAAAAATAGTAGAGACTCAATTTAAAAATATTTTTTACTGAGCTAGTAGATTAAAAAAATATAAAGGAATGTCGAGCCTTAACCCAACTTGAAGCTATCTAAGTTTTCCTATCCAATTAAGTATCGTCCTTCTTGTACCGTAAGAACGGTAACACCATAGGGCTCTACTGCCTCCTTTAATACATCGACATGCTTCTCATCTGTAAAGGCAAATTGTATATCTTTGCCAAGTTCCGCATGACCAGTCACCAGGCTTTCTCCTTTAACATCTAGCTGATAATTTTTCGAATCAATGGTGCTGGAAGCCCATACTAGCGGAAAAGAATTCTTAATTAGAGATGCCTGGCTAGGGGATAACTCTAAAGGTTTTACTTGATTAAACAGTTTAAGAATCTTTCGTATCTCTTGTACTTGGCTTCTTAACAAGTTCTTTAAAGTGATTGTTTGAGTGCTATTTAGTTTGGGCAATCCTTGAAAGATTTCTATTAAATCTTCTTCCTTAGGGATCCTTATTTTTCTTGCTTTATAGATTCTTTTTCCCCCACCTTCTATTTCGACTAAGATAGTATAATTGTAGCTATCTTCTTGGGCGGTGGCCTCGCAAACCATTCCTAGTTTCCTCTCCCCAGAAGATCGAGGAACCACTACAATTTGTCCTTTGGTTAAGATTTCTTTCTCATTAATTTTTCTGCCACGTTTTGGAAAAGGAATCCCAATTAATTTTCCTTTTGCTTCCCATCCTTCTTCTAAAGGGGATTTTTGGAAGATAGTTTCTGCTTGTAAAGCTTTTGCTAAAATTTTTGTTCGAATATGGTGCTTTAACCTAGGCCATCGAGTAGGATGCTGGTTCATCAATATTAATCTTAATACAGCTATTTTTAAACGATTGGTACTTAATCCAAGCATAGGATCAAAATTCAGAATTTTTTCTATTTCTTTTTGGGTATCAAATAAAGAGCGTGAATTTTGCGCGTAAGCCCAACAGGTTTCAAAGCCATTCATAGCCATCCCCGATAAATTTTCCTTATTCACTGCTACAGGAGATATTCCTAACCCAAGCTCGCCTGTGAGAGGAGCAAGTTTGTAATGGAGTAAAATACCAGTGGATACTAAGGTAGGTGCTTTAAAAATTTGTTTCCCTGTTTTATCAGCTGCTTGAGCGATCCTTTGCATTAAAGGTAGAGCGGCAGAGCGGGAGCATGTTATCCATTGAATTTTCTTTCCCTTCATTTTTCTATGCAAGGCTTGATTAATAGAAAAAATTTCTTTACGATAAGCTTGCAGTGTAGTTTTTAAATAATTTTTATCTTTAAGCTTTTCAGGAGGTATGCCTTGATGATTTAAATAATGCTGAAATCTAGCTAGAATAGGGTGGATATTATCTTCATTTTTTAAGGGAAAAGGGCTCATTTCCTCAAATTTTTCATTAAAAGTTAAACTAGCAAGCTGATGGTCAAGGGTGGTAAATTCAAAAATAAGCCCCACAGCTTTATTCTGACTGCTTAACTTACTCAATGCATCTGCTAGTTGGCCTGCTAAAGGGTTTTCAGAAGATAGGCTAGCCTGTATTCTACTTATCCTTTTTATCTCCACTTCCATTCTTTCAAATGTTTCATAATCCAACTCTTCAAAGGATTTTCCAGAAACATAAGTAGAAAATCTAAGAAGATCATTAATATTTATTTTCTCTTTAAGGTTCCTAGGAGATCTTAAAATATTTTTAGAGGTAGGTGATACTGGATACCTGACGGGTGGGTTTTTCTTTAAACCCCGAAGTCTACCATTTTCTTTAGGGGAAAGGGGAAGGACTAAATTTTTGGGATCTAAAACATTCTTGCCCTTTATCAAAATTTTATTACAAGAGGGTGAACTATTTGCAGGAGAAATAACGACAATTACGTTTTTGCCTGTAAGGCCCTTTTCAAGCCAAACACGAGCAGCAACCTTCTGAAAACATACTTTTAGCAGCACACCATAAATTAAGCAAATCAAGCGTTTAAGTGGATTAAATGCTTTGCTTTTATCTTTTAAAATGGCTAGGCGAACTTCTTTACCCTTCCAATTAGCAATTACTTCTTGTTGGAGAGAATAAGCATGCTTTTTGTAGTAAAAATTCTCTTCATTGCCACTAATTTCAACTTGCTCGTATGTTAGAGCCATAAATAATCCTTTTTCTTAGTGAGGGAAGCTAAACATAATAATACTAAAGACATGAGTGATTGCTCTAATTTTAGCAGAAATCTTAAGTAAAAGCCTTGTTTTAGGCAATAAATTAGTTTAGGTAAAAAAGTATTCTTTTAACTAATTTTATAACTCTACCGCTTGAAAATTTAAAAAACAAAAATAATGATTATTATCATTAGCTGCTTTCTGAAATGTCCATTCGATCGATTGTTTGCCCCTGATAAACTCTTTATCGGTTTTCTTTCTCATCATGGCATACTAATCATTTTTGTTGCTAGAGGGGACAGTTTGAGAGGCGCATAGCCTTTCAATAAAAGTCTGTTATGTTAAATATTTATTTTTAAAAAAGAATCAAACCTTTATATTTGACCGTCATCTGCTTTGGTTCTCTGGAGTGAATATAAGGAAAGTGGCAAGAAAAAGTAAGAAATGATGGCTACAACTCAAAATGTGCAAATATTATTAATTTTTATAAAAAGC
>NZ_JRXI01000082.1:0-3527 GCF_000813645.1 Neochlamydia sp. TUME1
AAAAGCGGTTAAATTAATGATTTCAGAGACTTCTCCTATTAAGTCTGTTAGATCTTTTGAATGGCAAGAGAAAAAAGATAAAACGCTTACCTATGGAAAAATTGATCTAAAGATATGCCAGGAACTTGGACTTCCAGATCTATGCCGTGTAAGATTAGTGTGGAAAGAATGGAAACAAATAGTAGAAGCAACTGATTTATGGAAAAAAACTTGTCTTAAAGATTTTAAATCTAAAATCACTAACAAAAAACAACCTGGTAGTCTTAAAGATAAGAATATAATCTCTATAAGCTTCAGCTCCCTGGGTTCTCTCTCGCCAGAAATGTGTGAACAAACTCTCCTTTCTTTTGATGATTTAGCACGCGATGAAATAAGGAAACTCCTAGAAAAAGATACTTTTTTAACAACAGACAAGCTCGAAAAAGCAGAAAAAGCCTACACGCAAGCTTTAAAACTTGCCGTTAAAAATGAAGATCTTCTTTCAGAAAGCTTGTGCATAGAAAGATTAGGTGATATCTATCTAATTAAAGGAACGCCTCAAACGCTCCTTCAAGCCGCAGGACTTTATAATTACGCTCTACATAATGCCTCTTTAGACGAGCAAGCAATTATTAAAGAAAAGCTATCAAAAGTCGAGATTTTGCTTAGCAAGGCTTGCAGAGGAGAACCTGTAGATATATCTAAAATCAAAAAGCAATTTGAGAATAATCGCGAAGGATTAAAAAAGTTTAGAGTGGAAATAGAAAAGAAAATTCAACTTATCCGTCCAAATCCTTCACCAGAGGAAGTCAGAGAGCTTTACAGCGAGATTGCCCAGTGGATAAAAACTTTCTTTAAACATCTTGTAGATCAAGCTCAAGAGATTTTAGGACCTTCGCCTTGTGAATATGCAATGATAGACTTTGGTTCCTTAGCGAGGGAAGAGATGACCCCTTACTCAGATTTAGAGTTTGGCGTTCTTATACAAGAAGACACTTTTGGAAACAAAGATTATTTCAGACGTCTAACAGCTCTTCTTCACTTAAAAGTAATCAACTTAGGCGAAACAATCCTACCTGCTTTAAATATTCCTTGCCTTAAAGCCATAGATTTTTTTGATGGCATAACTCCAAGAGGTTTTGCCTTTGATGGAGCGGGTGTAGAAGGAAAGGGCTGTAAAACTCCTTTTGGTAATGGTAAGACGTTTGAGCTTATTCAAACTCCTGAAAAGATGGCCCAATATATCACTAGGGAGGAGGGAGGCCAATGGTGGCATGATAAAGAGCCTCATCTTCCCATGGAGCTTTTAACTTTTACTCATCTGCTAGGTAATGGAGAGTTAACCAAGGCATATACTGAAAAAATTCAAGAAAACCTCGATACGCCTTATCAAGAAGGCTTTACTCTCCGCCAATATTTAGCCAAGCAACATCTAGTTCAAGAGGATATGGAGACTTTTGATCCGAGAATGGGCTATTTAGAGACGCAGGGTATGCTTTTCCAAGTTAAAAATGATTTTTATCGCTTTCCACATCTGGCTATAGATCGGCTAGCCCTTCTTAAAGGGGTGGTAGCTGCAGATACATTTAATAGGATTAATCAGCTAAACAAGCTAAAGGTTATAACGGAGAATGCTACTAAAAAACTACAGGAGTGGATGAGTACAACATTGTTCATACGCCTTAAAACCTATTCTCATTATCAAGCGCAACGAGAGATGATGAATCCTCTCATTAAGCCATTTGGGTTTGAAGATCCGGAATTTATGAAAAAGCAGCTTGCACTAGATCTTGAAGCAGTAGAAAAGGTGAAAAAAATTTATCAAATTTTTATTCCCTTCTATCATGCTATGCAAGGCTTTTTAGCAGGCAATGAAGAAAATCTTAGGTTATCAGATTTAGAGGACAACTCGCCTCAAACAGAAGGGGATATAGCTTTAAGGCTTTTTCAACTTGATGAGGCTAAAGACTGGTATAGATTAACAAAAAAAGCCATACCAAATAATTCTCAAGTATTAAATATTCTTGCAACCATTTACCTAAATCAAGGGAAGTTAGATAAAGCCGCTAAGTATGCCCAAAAAGCATTAGCCATTGACAATGATTTTTATGGTCAAATACATCCTACTATCGCAAGAGATTGCAATAATCTTGGAATGATTTACAAAGAGCAAGGAAATTTAGAGCTGGCCGATGAGTATATTCAAAAAGCACTCCAAATATTTATTAAACTGTTCGGAAAAAATCATCCAGCTGTAGCAGTCTATTACAATAATTTGGGGCATATCTATCAAGACAAAGGAAATTTACAAAAAGCAGCTAATAACGTTAAGGAAGCGCTTAGAATTGGTATAGAGCGATATGGTGAAATTCATCCTACGGTAGCAAGCTATTACACTGGATTGGGACAAATTTGCCAAATGCAAGGAGATTTAGGAAAAGCATTTGAACATCTCCAAAAAGCCCTTTTTATCGGTAGTAAACTATTTGGCAAAAATCATCCCAATTTAGCAAGAAATTATAACAATTTGGGAATGATTTATAAAGAGCAAGGAAATTTGGCCGAAGCAGCTAAGCATGTTAAAAAGGCACTTGCAATTGTCCTCAATCTATTTGGTGAAAATTACCCTACTGTGGCAGATAGCTACGCTAATTTAGGAACGATTTACCAAGCTCAAGGAAAATTACACGAAGCAACTGAATATATTAAGAAAGCGCTGGCAATTGGACTTAAGCTATATGGTGAAATTCATTCTAGCGTAGCAAATAGTTACAACCATTTGGGTATGATTTGCAAAGAGCAAGGAGATTTGCAAGAAGCAGTTGAGCATATCGAAAAAGCCATTGGAATTAGCCTTAAGCTTTTTGGAGAAAATCACTCTACAGTGGCTAGCTATTACAACAACCTGGGACAAATCTATCACGATCAAGGAGATTTGAGAAAGGCAACAGAATATATTAGAAAAGCCCTGGCAATTGACATTAAGCTTTTTGGCGAAAATCATTCTACAGTAGCAAGCTGTTACAATAATCTAGGGATGATTTACCAAGAACAAAAATGCTTAAAAAAATCTGCTAAGCATGTCAAAAAATCGCTTGTCCTTACCCTTAAGCTGTTTGGTGAAAATCATCCTGATGTCTCAGCAGGGTACAATAATCTTGGAACAATTTATAAAACACAAGGGGATTTAAAAAAAGCAGCTAAATATGTCAAGAAAGCACTCACTATAGATCTTAAGATTTTTTGTGCCAACCATTCTGCTTTAGCATGTGATTATAGTAATCTAGGAACGATTTACTACGAGCAAGGGAAATTAGAGAGGGCAGCTGAATGTATCAATCAAGCGTTATTAATTGATCTTAAACTATATGGAGAAAATCATCCAGAGACAGTTAAAGATTACGGTAATCTACGCCATATATTACGGGGAGCACTAATAGTTTACACTTTTTCAAGCAACATATCTAGGATGGCAGCCCTTGATAAAGCTCTGGATGACATAAGGCTGTTTTTGCCTCATTTTGAGGTGGCTATTTAGCAGTTTTATC
>NZ_JRXI01000083.1:0-3383 GCF_000813645.1 Neochlamydia sp. TUME1
AAGATTTTTACCATTTAAAAACAACTCTACAGCTTTATGCCGAAGCTGTTGCTGAATGACTGGGGGTAATAAACGAGCATCTGAATATTTCATATGCTTTAAATATAGTTTTAAAGGTAGTAAGTGTCAACTAATTTATGCACTTACTAATATACATAAAGCAGGGAAATATAAAACAAGCAGCTGAATATACTAAAAAAGCGCTTAGAAGTAGCATTGCAATGCATGGTATCCACCATCCTGCGATAGCAGCAATTAATAGTGATTTGCAAGTACTCAATTTACTGGTTTCCACAACTTTTGTAAAAACAAACTACTGTCATAAGAGGCGAGATAAGTTAACGGGAAGAAAAGCCTTAAGTTGACTTAGAAAATGAGAATATAACTTTGCGTATAAGGCTTCGCTAAGATAACCCTTCAACGATAAAGAAAAACATAACTCCAAGAACCTTTTATAAAGCAAGTGGATCTAACGGTAAAATTTTAAAACCACTTAGCAATCAAATGGTTATCTTGCCGATTGTTTGATTTAAAAAATATGGGGTGATTGAATCTGATTAATCATGTACAAATGATTAAGTCTGTAAGAAATTTGGCTAAGTTAGCAAAAGAAAAGGTAGCTGCGATAGCGGTTTCTCAGCCTAGCAGGCTAAAAAGCTAGTATAAAAGCTATAAATAATGCTAATGTCTATTTAAATTTTTAATAAAATTAAGTAAAAAAGATAACCCCTATGAATTTAGAGAGCTTAAATACTCATCCTCTTATATTTCCTGACTTTAATAAAGTAGAAAACAATTCTATTTCTCCTCTAAGAGATACGTCAGCATATGCAGAAATTGCTTTAAAGATATTCAAAAAATTAAAACTACTAGATTTATGCCAAGCCAAGTTCGTATGTAAAGAATGGAAGCAGCTAATTAAAAGCAGCTTTTTAGATGAGGAAGAAGCCTATACGCAAGCTTTAAAACGTGCTATTCAAAATGAAGATGTTATTAAAGAAGCTTTTTGTATAGAAAAACTAGGGGATCTATATGCGAAAAAAGAGACGTCTGAAACACTTCTTCAAGCTGCAGGCCTTTACAATTATGCTTTACGCCGGTCCTCTGCAGGCCAACAGAAAAGTATTAAAGAAGAGCTATTAAAAGTCGAGATTTCGCTTAGTAAGGCTTGCAAAGGAGAACCTGTAAGTATTCCTAAAACCAAAGAGCAATTTGAGAAGAATCGCGAAGTATTAAAAAAATTTAGGGATGAAATAGAAGAGAAAATTCAAGCTCTCGGCTTAGATCCTTCTCCTAAAGAGGTTCGAGAGCTATATAGTGAGATTGCTCAACATATAAAAATTTTTTTTAAACGCCTTGCAATACAAGTTTTTGATACTTTAGGGCCTACACCCTGCGAATATGCGATGATAGGATTTGGTTCTCTAGCCAGAGAAGAAATGACCCCCTACTCCGATTTAGAGTTTGGTATTCTTATGCAAGAAGACACTGGAGAAAATAGAGAATATTTTAAGTGTTTTACAACCCTTCTTCATTTAAAAGTAATCAATTTAGGAGAAACGATTCTGCCTGCTTTGAATATTCCTTGCATAAAAGAGGTTAATCTTTTTGATAGCGTTACGCCCAGAGGTTTTGCTTTTGATGGTGAAGGAGTACAAGGTAAAGGCTGTAAAACCCCTTTTGGCAATCGCCAAACATTCGAACTTATTCAAACTCCTGAAAAGATGGCTCAATATATAGCTAAAGATGAAAAAGGCCAGTGGTGGCATGAAAAAGAGACTCATCTTCCTATGGAACTTCTAAATTTCACGCATTTGTTAGGCAATCTGGAGTTAACCCATGGATATAAGCAAAAAATTCAAAAATTGCTCGATAACCCTTATAAAACAGGTCTTAATCTCCGTCAATATTTAGCCAAGCAACACCTAGTTCAAGAGGATATGAGTGCTTTCGATCCTGGAATGCGTGACATAGAAAAACATGGGATGCTTATTAAAGTTAAAAATGATCTCTATTGTTTTCCTCATCTGGCATTGGACAGGCTAGCCCTCCTTAAAGAAATAAAAGCGTCAGATACTTTTACTAGAATTGACCAATTAAATAAGCAAGAAACTATAAGGGACAGCGCAGCTGAAAAACTAAAGGAGTGGATGAGTATAGTACTATTTATGCGCCTTAAAACCTACTCGCATTATCAAGCACAACAAGAGATGATGAACCCTCTAATTAAACCCTTCGGATTCGAAGATCCACAACTTATCGAAAACCAGTTTGCTTTAGATCATGAAGCCCTAGCAAAGGTAAAGAAAATTTACCGTATATTCATGCCTTTCCACGAAGCCTTGCAAGAGTTTTTAGCTGGTGACGAAAAAAAGCTTAAATCTTCATCTTTAAACGATAATTCACCACAAGCTCAGGCAGAGATAGCTTTAAGGCTTTTTCAATACAAAGAGGCAAAAAAATGGTATCGTAAAGCGCTAAAAGAAAAGCAAACAAATTCTGAGGTATTAAATGCTCTTGGATGTATTTATGAAAGAGAGGGGAAACTAGAAAAGGCAGTTTATTATATCAATCAAGCCCTAAGCATAAACCTTGCACGTGTAGGAGAAAATCATTCCAACGTAGCTGCAAATTACAACAATTTGGGAGCAATCTATCAAAAACAAGGTAATTTAGAAAAGGCGGCTGAGTATTCACAAAAAGCGCTTGCGATTAGACGTGAGCTATATGGTGAGCATCATTCTGAGATAGCAAGTTTTTACAGTAACCTGGGGGCAATCTACCAAGAACAGGATAAGTTAGAATTTGCTGCTAAGTATGTTCATCAGGCGCTCTCTATTAACCTCAAGCTTGTTGGTGAAACTCATTCGGATGTATCTATAAATTACAACAATTTGGGAGTAATCTATCATAAACAACGTAATTTAGAAAAGGCTGTTGAGTATTTACGCAAAGCTCTCGCTATTAACCTTAAGCTATATGGTGAGTATCATCCCGTAGTGGCAAACTGTTACAACTCCTTAGGGATGATTTACAAAAACCAGGGCAATTTAGATAAGGCCTTTGAATATGCCCATAAAGCGCTTGCCATTAATTGTAAGCTATTAGGGAAAAATCATCCTAGTGTGGCAGAAAATTATTATAGCTTGGGGCAAATCTATAAAAAACAGGGGAATTTAGAGCAGGCCACTGAGTACATTGAAAAATCTCATACCATTAACCTTGAGCAATTTGGGGAAAATCATCCCAATGTGGCAATAGATTACCATAACTTGGGACAAATTTACCAAGAGCAAGGTAAATTAACGCAGGCCCTTAAGTATACTGAAAAAGCACTTTTTATTAATGTTAAGCAGTTTGGTGAAAATCATTCTACTATATTA
>NZ_JRXI01000084.1:0-20657 GCF_000813645.1 Neochlamydia sp. TUME1
AGCTACAAATTACAATAGTTTAATGGTGATTTACAAAGAACAAGGAAATATGCAAAAGGCTTTTGAATATGCCCATCAAGCGCTCGCCATTGATGTTAAGCAGTTTGGTGAAAATCATTCTAATACGGCACGAGATTATCACCATTTTGGGCAAATCTACAAAGCTCAAGGTAATTTAGGCAAAGCGACTGAGTATGCTGAGAAAGCGCTTGCCATTAACCATATGCTATTTGGTGAAAATTATCCTGAGATAGCAAGCGATTACAACGACCTAGGACAAATCTATAAAGCTCAAGGTAAATTAGAGCAGGCCGCTGAGTATACCGAGAAAGCTCTTGCTATTGATCTTAAGCTGTTTGGCGAAAATCATTCTGAGGTGGCTATCCTTTATAACAACTTAGGGATGATCTACAAAGAGCAAGGAAATTTAGAAAAAGCAGCTGAGTATGTCAATCTAGCACTTGTCATTGACCACAAGTTGTTCGGCGAAGAGCATCCCATGGTAGCAAGCCGGTACGCCAATTTGGGACTAATCTACCAAGAACAAAGGGATTTAGAGAAGGCCGCTAAGTATACCAATAAAGGTCTTGATATTAACCTTAAGTTGTTTGGCGAAAATCATCCTATTGTGGCAATAGGTTATAGTAACTTGGGGCAAATTTATAAAGAGCAGGGGGATTTTAAGCAGGCCGCTAAGCTTACCAAGAAATTCATCAAAATAAGTCTTAAACTTCACGGTGCGGATTCTCGAGATGTGTTTAAAGGTTTCAATGATCTAGGGATAATTTACCACAGGCAAGGAAAATTAGAGGAAGCAGCTAAGTGCATAAAACAAGCGCTCAAAATTGGTATTAAGCTATGGGGTGAAAATAATCTCACTGTAGTGCTTGTTTAACGCAAGCTGGCACAAATCTACAAAGCACAAGGAAATTCAAAAAATGCACCTGAATATGCAAAAAAAGCGCGAGGCATTAAGCTTAAGCTATAGTGGAAAAATCATAACCATGCGCATTCAAATCTTTAAAAAAAGAAAATGAGTCTTGCTAGCCAGAAAAGATTGGTCATATTCTAACAGTTTAGATAATGCGCGCTGGATAAATCGAGAGGCTTCTGTCCGATTCTAAGAGAGTGTAGGAGTGAAATTCTCCTGCTCTACTCATTTTTCATCTCATTTAAGGAAAAAGCTTATAGATCGTGGTGTAGATCTAGTGAAAAGCATAAGATCGAACAGGAAACAAATCACCTTAAAATTTAGAAAAGGTTTGTTATGGAAAAATATTTTCGGCAATAAACTTCTAGCTGTCCTGAAGCGCCTCTAACAATGTCAAAAGTGGGAGATAAGCGTATAATTTTTTCCACGTAACCCTCATGGTATCCTATCCATGCTTTTGCCAATTCTTTTTCTACCCAGGTAATTAGCTCAGTTAGTCGATAATAAATAGAGGGCTTATAAAAATAAGAAAGAGCCTTAGATATTATTTCTCCATATTCCTGAATGCTATGATGATCGCAAGCGTAAATTTCCTCCTCAATTTCTTGTAAAAATAAAGAAAGGCAATCTTTACTATCAAAAAAATGGGTTTGCAGAAAGTTAACTACGCTTATACCCATCGCTTTGTTGGCGCTGATACGTTGCATGCGTTCGATAAGTTCATGGCGAGTGGCTATGCCGCCGCGGCGGCGAATCCAGGGTTTAAAAAACACATTAAAAATCAGCTGCATATCCTCGAGGACCCTCTGCTTTTGCAGAGGAGTAGCCATTTTATTTACCACTTCTTGGATCCATTCTTGCTTTTTTTCTAAGCTCAATTGGCGCAATTCTACCTTTTCGCTAGGGGAGAGGACAAAAAGCTCAGTGAGATTGTAGGGTTCTAAAAGTGCATAAGCTTTTTTCCGTTCTTGCGTAGCGACCAAGCTTTGCAGCCAAGCTAAAAAATCTACTTTTTTGCATTTGCCAAGCGAGCGACTTTCTAGATAACTGTTTAACTTACGATTAATTTCTTCAAGATGTCCTTGACCTATTCCACGTAAAAAAACAAAGTCATCTATAGAAGCTTTCGTTAGATCCCCGATAGTTTTTTTACCATTTTCTAGAAGAGCTTTTTCAATATATTTAGATAATTCTAAAACTTGGATGGGAACTTTTGGGATGAAAGAGGGTATCCAACCTCTAAACTCCTCTCCTAGGTCTAATTCATCTTCCTCACCTGTGAAAAGTTCTTTTTTGTTTTTTAAGGGAGGAGGGGCCGTGGGAGAAAGTGTTCCTATACGTCTTATGGAATTGATATCGACATTTTCTAAAGCATAAATATTTTCTAGGCCATGGCTATAAGAAGTTTTATAGGTTTCCTCAAAAGATAGCAAGGTGGTAGAAGAAGGCTCTGTAGAGCGCTTCCGATGCCCTTTTGAAGGGGATAAGTTTGTCTCCTGCTTAAATTCTAATACTGCCATACTCTTACTCAACCATTTTCCATCCAGATGTTAAGGGATTAAGAATTAAGCTCCAAGTAAAAAGAAATTAAAGTCCACTTAAATTAAATTTTTTTAGAAATTCTCGATGGATATCTACATCATTCCAGACAGATTTCTTCTCTCCCTTGATCGTTTCCCTATCATAGCCTGTACTAATTTTTATAACGTGGATAGAAGGTAAGGTGATTTTGAAAAAGAACCTCCACGCTTTATAAGCGAGTAGATAATCATTATCTTTACAGTGAAGAATACGATTGTTTGAGGAGGGGTAGGGATGCGTTGCCAATCTAAAATTGATTTCCTCTTGAAAGTTAAAGCTGCAGAGGTTGTTGAGATAGCTTACTTGTGCAAGGGCTTCTTCCTCCCATATAATTGGATAAGAGCTTTTCTTCTTGCAAGACTCTAGCCACCCTTGTTGGGTATCTGTCCAAGCATCTACATATTCAATATAAGGTTTGATGTCTAAAATAGGCGTGCCATCTAGCAAATCATGATTAATGACATCTATCTCAAGTTGGCTTACACCCGTGATTTCCAAGCAGCTTAACCCTAAAGGATTAGGCCGATGAGGAGAGCGAGTAGCAAAAAGCCCACGCTTAGGAGGGCCGTGGGGCGTTAAAACTTTAGGCTTCCAATGGTGATTACGATGAAACCAGAAAATGACCCATATCTTATTAAAGCCTGCTAAATCATGTAAAGCCTGTTCAAAATTTTGGTGTCTGTTTAAAATTATTTTTCCTTTATTATTTTTAAATAGGCCTGCTTGCTTGGGTAAGGAGTAGCGTTCCTTTTCTGAAGTGTAAAAATAACCGATAGGGCTACATGATAAGGATGGTGATTGCATATATTCTTAAGTTTGGCTATATCATTAGAGTCTAATTTTACTTAATACTAGGAGATATTCCAATGAAAATGATGAGATATGTAACAGTTGTATGGCTCCCTTTAACTTTAGCGCTTTCCCTTATCGCTTGCAAGAAGGAGCCGAGAGTAGAATCTCACCATACAGGCACCCAAGCGAAAGAAACAGAAAGAAGTAAGGAAAAGATTCAATATTCGCTGAAAGCTGATGGACGCCTATGGAAATTAGCTACTGAGGATACTCAAGAGCAAATGAAAATTACACAATACATTCTAGAAAATGAGCAGCCAGAAAATGCAACCGAGCTATTTTCTGTTACGGAAATGACTGATATCAATATTACCCCTGCTGAATATTTTTCTCAGTTCATCACGCAGCTACAAAAACGTTATGCTAATGCAAAAGTAGAATCTAAAGTGAGTGTGCAAAAAATAAATAGTCTGTTAGGTGAATGGTGGATTAATGGAAATTCTCCTGATAATACTCAACATGAGTGGATTCACATCATTAAAAAAGGCAATGAAATTGCGGTTCTTCGCTACAGCACAATCCATACGGAAGATTTAGAGCATGCCCGTAAAATATGGGAAGCTATTTTGACTGAAGCTAAATTTGAATAATTATAAATTAGGAGCAAGTTTGCAGCTTTTTTAGCTGAGAAGTTAAAAATTGCTTAACAAGTTTATTGCCATTAGAGCTAATCAATTTTGTTAAGTTAAAGGTGGCAAGCTTGCTTTTTATATCTTGCATTCTCCCATTGGCATCTCTTTCTAGACTTCTTCTGGCGAGTTCTTTATAATAACTTTCCTATGAAATATAGTCATTTAAAAGCTTTCGAAAAACATCTAGAGAGTGCAGCGCCAGTACACTTTGCACCTGTTTATACGATTATTTGTAAAGATGAGTTTAATAGAAAAATAGCTTATGAAAGGCTTATTTCTCATCTTTTAGGAGAACAGATCTCCAATCCAATGGCTCTTTGCATTTATAGCGAAGAAAAAGTCGACATAAACAAGGTGATGGCTGAATTACATTCTTTAGGCTCTTTTGTTTCTAAAAGGGTAGTTGTGATCCACCATGCTGAAAGCCTTTTAAAAGCGGCAACAGAAAAGCTGCTGGCTTATTACGAAAATCCTAATAAAAATGTCTACCTTGTTTTAACAGCAACCTCCTTGAATGCCTCTACGAATTTTTATAAGAAAAGTGAACGGGTAGGGATCATTTTAGAAATAGCCGAAGAAAAACCATGGGAAAAAGAAAAGTCTTTAAAAGAGTGGATTGATCAAACGATTAATCACTATGGAAAACAGATAAACCCTTCTGCTAGTCAGGCGCTTTTAAAACAGATGGGTACCGAACAAGCAATTATAAGCCAAGAGATAGAAAAATTAGTTTGTTATGTGGGTGAAAAGCGCCAGATCTCATTAGAAGATGTAGATGCGGTTTGCATTCCTGTAAATACGGAAACGATTTGGCAACTAGGAGAAGCTCTTTTTCGCCGAGATGCTTCTACTGCTTTACGTATCGCTGTAGCTTTACTTCAAGAGGGTACACCTTTACTCATCTTGCTAAGGCAAATTCGTAGCCAATTTCAAACTGATTTTCAAGTATGCACCATTCTAGCCCAGGGGGGGACTGGAGCAGAAGTGTCTAAACAATTTGGCTATATGAAAGGGCAAATTCTGGAAAGACATGTCCAGCTGGCTAGAAATTATGGGATGGCTCGTTTTCGCAGGGGGATGATTTTAATAGATGAGGCTGAAACGGCAGCCAAAAACAGCTCAACGGATCATTCTTATTTGATCGAGCGTCTTATAGCAAAACTTATCATTTAAGGTTAACAACTATGAATAAACCCGCTTTATTACTTTTACCTAATCTTTTAGGGGATCATCGTTATCATGAAATTTTCTTGCCCAATAGTGTAGATAAAGTTGTCTCTACTCTTGATGGGCTGATTTGTGAAAGTGAAAAGGCAGGACGCCGTTATCTAAGCCGTTTCAAAACTAAGAAACCACTCTCTGAGATGACGGTAGCTATTTATAATGAACATACTCCTGAAGAGGATATCGACTTTTTATTAGAACCTATTCGTAAAGGTGAGCGCTGGGGTTTGATATCGGATGCAGGCTTGCCTTGTGTAGCAGATCCTGGCTCTAAGCTGGTACGTCGTGCACGTCAATCGGGTATAGCCCTGCAAGTCTTTAATGGTCCTTCTTCTATTCTCCTGGCCCTTATACATTCTGGGTTTTCAGGACAACGCTTTACTTTCCACGGTTATTTAAAAGCGGATGAAGCAGGCCGCTTGAAAGATATTAAACGATTAGAAACTCTATCGCGAACAGACCAGGCTACCCAAATTTTTATGGAGGCCCCTTATCGCAATATGCATATGCTTCAAAGTTTATTAAATACATTAGCAGAAGATACTTGGCTTTGCACCGCTTGGGAATTGACTATGCCTGAGCAAGGAGTTGTTTCGGAGCCTGTGCATAGATGGAAAAAGATGCCTTTACCCAATTTAGAGAAAAAAGCGGCCATCTTTCTGGTTAGCTGTCGGTAGAATTTAGAGAAGTTTAGATAAGCTCGGTTGCTACCGTATCATAAAAAAGAACGCCTTGCTGGGAAAGACTTATCCTACTTGATTCCTTATTAATAAATCCTTGCTCTTCTAAGCAGGTAAGATTTTGTAATGTCTCTTGGCTAAGTGCACCATGTGCTTGTTGAAAAGTTTTTAAATCAATTCCTTCTCTCATTCTTAGGCGAATCGCCAATAACTCTCTTTGGCTTGCCTCAGGATCAAGCTGTTCTTCAAAATCAAGAGGGAAATTCCCATTATTCAATAGATAAGCATAACGATTAAGGTGAGCAATGTTGCGAAAACGTTTACCTTTCCAATAGCTAAATGCCGAGGGACCCAATCCTAAAAAAGAGCGACCTGCCCAGTAGCCTGTGTTGTGCTTAGACTGAAAGCCCTCTTGAGCAAAAGCCGATATTTCATATTGCTTTAAGTCACAGCTATTTAGCATTGCTTGAGCCAGCTCATACATTTGTAAACTTAAGTCAGGATCTGGCAAAGTTTTCAGTAAAAGATCACGATATTTGAAAAAGGTAGTATGAGGTTCAATAGTTAAATTATAAAGCGATAAATGTTTAATGGGTAATTTGCTTACCTGCAAAAGAGTTTCTTTCCAAATGGCTAGAGTTTGGTTAGGAAGGTCGTACATAAGATCGACGGTAAGATTTTTTAAGCCAGCTTCATAGGATGCCCAAACTGCTTCGATAGCTTTTTCTGCGCTATGTTGTCTTTCTAGCTTTTCTAATAAGGTATTACTGAGTGTTTGTATGCCTATGCTCACCCGATTGACACCGGCTAGTGCATAAGCTTGCATAAGAGAAAAAGTAATAGTTTCTGGATTGGCTTCAAGGGTAATCTCAGTGGTTAAAGGATCAAAGTTCACGTCTCGTTTAATCCATTCAATAATTTCACCAAGATACTCGACTCCTAATAAAGAAGGCGTACCCCCACCAAAATAAATACTAACAATTTCTTTATCCATAAGATCAGGAAGGCGTAACGACCATTCCTTAGCCAAAGCTTGCATGAAAATATTTTTCAGATCTTGGCGATTAGGTAGCACATAAAAGTGGCAATAGCCACATTTATGTGTGCAGAAAGGTACATGAAAATAAAGGCTAATAGGCTCTTTAGGGGACGGCATTTAGATTAAATATCTTACTTTTTAACAAAGGAGGAGGCTCTTTATAAATTCTACCATTCATCTGCATCAGGGTCTATGATTCCTCCACGGCGCCATCGATTGCGATCACTAAAATAAGATTCCTCTTCTTCTTCCTCTTCTTCAGCATTTTCGTCGCGTGTAGCTCCCTCTTCATCTTCAGTTTCATCCTTTTCCTCAATCACAGAGCTTTCTACATCAATAGCATCAGTTTCCATGTCAAAAGCTGTATCGCCTATGCCTGCCCCTGTATCTCCCATATCTATGTCAGGGATAGTTGGCATTTCGGTGTAGCCTGCTCGGGCTGTAGGACGTTTGGGAGCTATATATTCTTCAGCTTCGCCACTTTCTTTTAGAAACTTAAGTCTTTCTTTTTCTTCTTCAATTTTAGTCTGAATAGCGCGTATTTCTTCCTTATGTTTATCCATATCCTTTTTAGGAACGAGGCCAAGTTTAAGCCATTGTTCAAGATCGTTAAGTTCTACTTCAAGTTTTTTTAATCTTTCACTTTTAATATGTTTCATGGGGTTCCTATAAGCTAACCTATTATTGGGAGATTTGTGTAGGCTCTATGTAGCATGCTAAAATTTTAACAAATCATTTTATTTCCGTTCAAAAGATTTTACCTGTACGGCTTTTAAATGAAAATAGCCAGCAACTATTAAAAAAAATAGTTCCGCTAAAATAAACAGATAATAATAAATTTCTCCCCCTGCTCCGAATCCATAGCTATGTAATCCTGTACCTAAGATGTAGTTCACTCCATACCATGTAAAGCTAATAGCTAGCAAGCCTAATATTGAACCCATCGCTAATCCAAAGAAATAGATATGTTTAAAGGTGTAAGCATGGATAAAGATAAGATAAATGCAGCTAGAGATAAATGCCCAGGATTCTTTAGGATCCCAATCCCAAAAACGACCCCAACTTTGCGCTGCCCAAACCCCTCCTAATAGAGTGCCGGGAATAAGAAGGATAACTCCCACATAGATCGCTTGCAAAATTGTTTGGCCTAATTCACGCATCTCGGGCGTTTCATGTTTATGAATTATATATTGACAAAGGTAAATTTGTCCTAAAACGCCTGCTAAGGCAAAAACTCCGTAGCTGCCTACTACCATTAAAACATGAATAATTAACCAATAGTGAGAATCTAAAACAGCTTGGACATTTTCTAAGCCGCTTCCTAAGCCCGTCACTTTAATCATAATAATTAAAGCTAAGGCCACGATAGATGCGCTTAACATAATGAATGAATTTTTCATTTTCCTTGCAAGGACAAGGCTTGTCAATACAGCGATCCATGGTACATAAATCACCGTTTCAAACATATTAGATACTGGAGGACGCTCTAAAATAAGGCATCGAAGAACTAAAATCAAAGTATTTAAACAAAATGCTAGGAAGGTACAGCAAGAACCAATTTTATTAAATTTTTGCTTTTTCTGGCTAAGTCCAATGGAGAATAGAATAATAGCTAAGCTATAGAGAGCGATAGTGGCTTCGATTAAAGGTAGTTGATAATACCAATGCTCCATTCTTAACTTTTTGATAGAAGGGTAAGTGAGAGATTTTCCCCAAGCCTTTTGAATAGGCTGTCCAATTAGGATAGGATAATTATCCATCAGTAGATAAGCTAGCTGCTGCTTGTATTCTTTATTGTTATAATCCTTGATAAGCTTATAGTAAAGATCGCGTAGCTGCTCAAATTGTTCATTTGGATAAAGAGTAAAATTGGGAATAGGCTCTAACAGATTTTTTTCTACATTGTAGTGATGCATGGTCAGAGTATTAAGAGAATACCATTCACCATCTTTGGAGGGCAAAACCTTGAAGATTGTGCCCGCATAAGCTAGCCGTTGGTTTAAAGGATATTCTTGCTCAAGAAATTCTGCGATTTGATAGGGAGCTAAGTTTTTTGCTGTTAATTGCCGATAAAGGGCTTGATATTCATTATCTCCCTCGGCGTAGGGGCCTTTTAGATAAGAAAACTGTTTTACAGCTTGTAGAATTCTTAAAATTTCTTCATTAAGAGGACGATGTTTCTTAACATAGTCGGAAGTAAGCTCCTCAATGGGATCAGAAGTCATAAACCCGGCTTTAAGGTATTGCCAAGGAGGATTTTTAGGATGGTCGGTAATAAAAACCTGACCTTTTCTGAAGGTAGCCCACAGCCCAGAAGATAGATGCCTCAGCTCCATTTTTTCTCTATTAGCGGGGTTAGGAGCTTCAAAATAAGCTTTAAGGAAATGGTAGGTGACTAATTCTTTAATCAACGCAAGATTAGTTTTTTTACGTTCATAAATCGCTTGATGAAGCTGTTGATAGGTAAAATAATTATCTTTCACGGGCAGGTCTAATAATTCTTTCAAGCGGGCTGAGTAGATCCAAAAAAGAGGAATATCATCCCAGTTATAATGAGCCTGAAATTGAAGATGCCAAAGAAGAGATAAGGCCGAAGGTCCAACCTTATGAAAAGCCTGATAATGCTGTGCCTTGATAGATTGTCGATGATAATATTCTTCAAGCCATAAACGAGCTGTTACCTCTAAAGGCCTGAACCGGCCCTTAAAAGAGGCAGGCACTTCCTTCAAAGCTAGTTCACTTAGTTCATAACTATTCAAGGAAGAGGAAGGAATCAAAATTATTAGTAATAAGAAAGTTAATAAAAGATAAAAAAACGTTCCCAGCCAACCTAAATAAATTTTGTACACCTTATCCATTTACTTAACCTCTAAGTCCTACTACTTTTCGCTATCTTATTGAAAATAATCTTTTGCAGCAAATAGATGATGAATTTATTCTTTAAGGGAAAGCTTGGCTTAAAGCAAGCTTTACAGTGTTCTAAGGTAATATTTAAAATATAATTAACATTTTTTTATTAGTTTATTAATTAATTAACTGTAATAGTTCTTTATTATAAATAAGAAGTGTGTTATTGTGTAGGATTAAATTTTGGACACAATATGGCAGTAAGAAATATAAGCAAATTGGGCTCACGTGCTTTTCATATTTATGAAGGACCTGCCCATCAGGCGGATAAAAGAGAAAAAATAGGAAATTTTTTTTATTTTTTTGCTAATGTAGCGTTCGGTAAGAAAATAATCTTTCAAAAAGATGGGTATTCGGTAAAAGTCAGGAGTCTTGCTCTACGCATCTTAGCAGGCATGGCTGCTATTCTTTGCTTTAAGCTTACTCTCATAGGCAGGATTTTAATTGAAAGCTCAGCCTCCCATCGCTTAGCATTCAATACCCTTGTAAACATGCATATTTCTTCTGCAAATAACCTCTTACCTCCTAAACATAATAGCTCTGTTGATTCCTATTTAAGTCGGTCGTGTGCAAATACCGTTACCCAGGCTAGGTCCCAAAAAGGCCTTGAAGGTTTAAAACTTGAAGGTTTAAAAAAGGTAAATAGGCTCACTCTTAAGAAATGTAGGTCACTCAAACCAAAATCGGCAGTTCTTAATGCTCCTTTTGTAGTAACTCCCCAGATTTTATCTAGCGTTAAACTAAAGCCTATCCAACCAGGTCTTTCTCATGCTTCAGCTAAACTAAGTGTAAACGCTAGCCTGATCCCTGCGCAAGCACCAGCTAAGCAGATAACTAAGAGCAGCTGTCCTATATCCAGTTTATCAGTACCGTACCGAGAAACTCTAAAAAGGACTCATTCGGCTGTTGCAGACTCAGAATTAAGCCAGAAAGATTTAGTGGCTCATAAATCCGTGAGCATGTCAGATCTTTTGTTAAATATGAGTGGTGCATTCTGGTGCAAGCTTTCGCAGCTTACGGAGAAGAATGCTTCATCCGCAGGGGAAGAAAAATCTCCTATTGAGGAAAGTGAATGGGAGCTGAGTGATGATGATCAGAATGGTCAATTTGATTATACCGAGCTTGACCGTGAATTTATAAATAAAAACCGCTCTTATAACTCCTCTTGTAGCTCTAAGAGTTCTACAAGTAAGAACTTTCATGATGCTTTAAGAAAAGAGGAAAAAACTTCAAACGAAGACAAACTAGAAAAGACCTCATGTCAGGAATTGTTAACGAGTAGCTTAAATAGTTTACGCCTAGCTGTAGCACAAGATGAAAGCGAGAGTGAAGAGGAAGAGGAAAGCTTAGATTTTGGCTTTTAGAAATGAGTGAGTAAAACTATCTCGCTGTTCCTTAAAATTCATAGGTTAATACCCCTGCATTGTGGAAATCCCTTATGGTAACCTTTTTATTTACTCAAGCTTATCTGTTAGGACTTTGCTCATTTATCAAAAAATAGTAAATCACTTTCCGCCTCGTCTCTCTACCTCTTATCTCTATAAACTTCTAAACAGGCTTTTTAAAGTTGTAATTGTAAACTATTTGGGTATTTATTAATATGCACGTTGGTATTCAAATTTTTGCATAAAGGTGTCATATGGCTACAAGTGTTACTAAATCTAAGTTTTTTTCTATAGATGCCTCTCCCGCTAATTGGGCTCTTCATAAAGCTGTTTTAAGTGAAGCAGGTAAATATCGTTTAGCGGCGCGAAGTTGGGTGTTTGTATCGACAATCTCTTGCGTGCCTTCTGCAGGCCAACAACTAGCTAATCTTATTATCAAAATGGCTGCCGCTACCTATATCACTACATTAGGTCAAATACCTGCTTTGAAAAAAAGAAGTTGGAGTAAGCTTGAAAGCTGTAACCTCATTTCTGAAAATCTTTCCAAAAGTTGGATGAATGTTGCTTTGCATGCCTATAAATTTGTGATGTTTTTAACTATTTCTCCTATTTGTTGTTTAATAACTGGTATCGTTTCGCCTAAAACATGCAAAGATATTCATGATAAATTGCACCTTACAGGTCCGCAGCAATCCCAGGCTGACTTAAATAAATCACCTTCTGACCCTACCTCTTTACCATCTTCTCAAGCAGTTGAATCTTTGCCTGCTGCTAAAAAAGCTGCGCTATCTACAGATACACAATCTCGTCCTCTCCCTGCCATTCCTGGTAATGGAGTGCCTCCACCACCACCTCTCCCACCTAATACCTTCATCAATTCCTCAAACATAGAAGAGGAGAAGGATGTCGAAGATTTGCTAGACCTTATTTTAGCGATGAAGTTAAAAAGTGTAACTCCTCAAGAAGATGGAGAGCATTCCGAAGCTGAAAACGATATCTTACTACAAACATTGGGAAGTGCCTTTAACCAAATGGCTAATAAGCTAAGTAACGAGCCAGGATCGATAAATAGCTCAGCACGTAACTCGGTAAACTTGGATGAATGGCGGGATAGTCCTAGCCATTCTGCGCGTAACTCAACCATGTACGCACAAGAGTCACTCTTAATGGGGATAGAACGAGAAAAGTTAGCGGAGGAAGAGCTTTTACAAAGGTTAGAGTCAGTCAAAAATAACGACGAGCATGTAGAAAGCCAGATTCCTGCTCAAGGTGACATTAAAAAAGAAGAGCAGGCTTTGGAAGACAAGAGAGAAAAAGACAAAGAGCAGGAAAAAACTTTATCGATGGAAGATATTCATCAGAAGATAAAGAGAAGACGTCGTGCGCTTGAGACTTTTAATACGCTAACGGCAGCTCAGCAATCTCTTATCCGTACTAAACTTAACCCTAATCAGAAAAATATTCTTAACAAGCTAGTTGAATTGCCACCTGAATCCAAAGCTACCCAAGAACCTCAGCATGGAAGCATGGCCAACAAATCAACAAAGACTGCTGTGGAAGCTAATAACCCAGCTGCTTCTAAAAGCAATAAAAGGCGAAGAAGAAGGAATGCTGCTAAAAAAAATGTTAAGCCTTCCTAGAGCTTTACATGGAGGCAGGGCGGTAGCAGAAGTATTAAATTATACCAGCTTATTTAATAACTTCTTCGCCTTACCTTCCTCTATGTTCATAAAAATCAATGTCGCATGGGCATGCATAAGCTAAAAAATATATTAAAGTATTTAGTTTTTTATAAATTAATTATAGACTTTTGAGCAGATTCTTAGGTGGCTCTTAAGCTTATAGAAAAAAAACCGGCCTTGATAATGAGGGAGCTGATAGAGTGTGTGAAGCAAACAGCAGGCGCAACGATTAAATCCTGCAGACTCTGTTAACGTTTCTTATAGGGTTGCATCCACCAAAGTAACCCAATTCCTAAACTTATCATCAGCACCCCTGGATAGGTGAGCCAATACTTAGCAGGATCATAATTCACTAAAATCTGTGCATGTTGGACAGCCACTTCCGCAGGCGGAGAGAGGTTGGCTAAGTAAAAACGATAGCCCTCAGCTGTTTGGTAGATATTATTCATGCTAAGGGTTTTTTCTATTCTAGTATTCCTTTTTAAATCATGGATAAAAATGTCACTTTCATAGCTATAAGGCTGGCTTGTACCTGGATAATTAATTTGCCGAGCATCATGTAAACGTATTTTATAAGGAATATCCCTAAATAAAGGTTGAAAACGTATAAGATACTTCCCTTTCAAAACAGGCCAAAGAAGCTTTTTGCCGTATGGATCATAGGTGAGAGTAATAAGCTCTTTATAAGTGCCTTCTTTTAACTCCAAGGTAAGCAAAGGAAGATTATGCTCCCATTTGGGCAAGGATTTATCTTTGGTTTGCTTTAAAGTCAGAGGGGTCTTGAGTATCACTTCATCGGCGTTTAAACTTGCTGAAAGGGCACTAATTTCCTCGCTAGAGAGGGTTTTTGTCTCTAAAGGAGCATGATATAGTAAATGTGTGATTAATTCTGCTTTAGAGGGCAGGTAGCTAAGATTTTCTTCTTTATTATGAATTTGATAGCTTATATAAGCTTTTCTTATCTCTTCCAAAGCATAAGAATTGTCTGGCAGCGCGTGGATCAACAGGGCCAATTGCGGTGCCCTCATGGGTGCTAAAGGAGATAATATTTTTAGGACCTTATCAAAATATAAGCGACTTGCATGGTAAGAACGAATGATCGGCTGAGATTGCATAGGCTCGCGCAGGTTAGATAAAGTGATATTGTACACTTTTAAATAAGCGGATAGGGCTTTAGCAGAAAACGTAACTGGCATCCTAGGAGGGGGCGGTAGCTGAGAGGCTATAGCAAATAATTGCTGCGCAAATAAAGTGATCATATGATCAATATTATTGCTATCTAATGACACAAACGGGAGTGCAAAAGGCCATTTTCTCTTTATTAAAATTTGCGAAAAATTTTTTTCTTTCTCTAATTCTTTTTCAATTTCGTCAAGGAAAAGGCATAGCCATCCGCAGGCATACTGCTCTTGTTGTGGAAGAATGTTCCAGTTTAGCTTATGGAAAAGCCTCTCTAATAAAGGCGAATAAGGAGCTGTAAATAATAAAGAAGATGAGTTTTCCCAAGCTTGGAGAAAATTTACTGTGGCTTCTGCAAACTCTTGATGAGACGCATCAGCGGCCTGCTTTAGCAAGTGTAGGGGAGGAGAAAGAGTAGAATCTTGTACTAAGCCTTGCCGTAACTTTATGGCAATTCTTAAGAGCTCTGCTTGCTCTTTATCTGTACGGCTGCAAGGAAAATCTTCAAAGGGGAACGGCATTTGCACTTTATATCCTTCAAAACCCTCATCATAAGCGGTAATGGATGTAAGCTTTTCCTTTTTGAAAGATTGAGCATATACCTCGCCATGGGCATTAAAAAAGTAAAGATAATTATCTTCTTGCTCGTCTTGCATAATCAAGCAGGTGGGCTCTTTAAACAAATCAAGAGTAAAAGGCAGCTTTCCTCTATGAGGGCTAGAGATATTTTGATTAAGCAAGCTGTCGGGACCAGCAAGTCTGATCACCATTTTTTCATGGTTAATTTGCACCTGCAAAGTAGGTTGTGTCAGTTCATTTAATGTAGGGTCGTTCCAATCCAAAGCAAAAGAAAATTGAGCTGTATCTATATCTAAAGGAGCTAACAAAAGTTTAGCTAAAGGTTCTTCTACAAGAATTTTTCCTCCTGCGGTTTCAGAAATCTTTACGATCAGATTTTGCAGATAGAAATTTTTAGCAGTCTCACTGATAAAAGGGGTTTGTAAGGCAGTCAAGTTCCATGTCTGAGCCTTTTCATGATGAAAATGAGCTTTAAAAGGAGGGGGAAGAGGCTTGTTATCCTGGAATTCTATTAGAGGAATGGGGGGTATACCTGCAATGATAGCTTGATTACCTTTAACCCATGTTTCTTTACGTTCATAAGAATGAGGAGCATAATCAATAACCCGCATCTCCATATCTTCAAACTTCACTGGTTGGTGCATCAATTGATTTAAAGGATACTCTCTTTGAATATTCTTATAAGAGTTTTCTATTCCCTTTTTCTCTAAATGGATAGCATAAGTATGCGGAAGAAAGATTTGGTCGCTAGCTCCCCCTTCTATGAGACCCATACAGCCTTGAATACCATAGTAATTGTTGATAATAAGGCCGCTTAATAGCATGAGTAGTCCGCAGTGAGTTATCAAAAAGGGAATATGTCTAACACGAAAAGGCCATCTTCTTAATGCAGAGACAAAAATATTAATAAAAAATCCTCCTGCTAGGCTACGAAATAGGGGATTGTGGTAGGTAAGATAGGCAGAAGAAAGATGAGACTGGCTTTGCGCTTCTAGAATTGTTCCTATAGCTGCTACAAGAATTGCTAACGCCATTAGCATGATGGCAAGTTGTATACTTCCTAAAAAATGATAAAATTTTAAAAGATGTTTCATCATAAATCTTCAATAAGGTGGAAACTTCGAGCAAAAGCAATGATAGACTGCCGATATTTTTTCATGAGGGTTGGTGGGCCTATAGCTTTGATGGTTACATCGCTTCTCATTTGTCTGTATTTTTTTAGAAGGTAGGGAGAGTTCGGGGCGACAAGGTGGTGATAATGCTCGGGAGCTAATTGCAAGATCCATGCAAAAATTGTTGCTTGCCTTCCCTTTATCTCTCCTGTAGCTTCAAACAAAAAGCCACAATACCCTCCAAAGGCTTGAGATGTTAGGGAGACGGTTTCTGGATTCAAGGGATGAAGTTGTGTTTTCCAACGAGAAATGTAGGTAAAAGGGGAAGGTCGTTGATAGATATTATCGGAGGGAAAACTATGGATAGCAATGGAGACTTTTTCATCCTGATGAACAATATAAAATTCTATAATTGCTTGCCTAGTATCAGCACGAGGATCTGCAGGAGAAGGACGGTGTTGTATCCAATTAGCATCCACTTTTAAACGGTAGATGATGGGCTTACTTTCAGAAGTTCCCTCCCCACGTGCGGCAATTTCTACGTATTTTAAAGAAGGATTGAAAGAATCTTGCGTTGAGCAGCCCCAACTGACCCAAGCAAGCAATATAATTGTGAAATTTTTTATTTTCATCAAAAGCTTTTATAAATAAGGGATTTTTAATAAAATAAGAGGCTTATAGAGCCAAAGAATTTTTTACCTGCCTAAAGCGCTCTAGACATTTGTAACTTCTCAAGTCTTAGTCTTTTTACCTAAATCAGGCCTTGTTGCGTAAATGATCTAATAGCTCCTCTAAAGATATATCACATAAGTTAGCACCCATTGCCCTTTGGGCATTCCAAGCTTTATCATCTTATTCATAACCAAGGAATTGGCATATAATTCTGTTTGTTGATAGGCTAATTTCCTAGAGGGAAAGTCTCCTCCAAAGCTTCTTTTAAAGCGGTACATCGCCGTTTCGGCAAGCGATCTTCTGAGATAGCCGCAAAGCTTCTTGCAGAGCTGCCTGGCCTCCTCATCTTCTCCAAAGCCTTGAATGTTTTTTTAAGCATCCTTTCTTTTTTTTATCCAGGGCTTGTCCGCCTCTTGGCTTAGCCTTCCTCCTCTGCTGGGAGATACCAAAGGATCTATACCCCGCACATAAGATGATCGACACGAAGCTTGTCTATCATAAGCGCCATCTCTATAAGCAGTTTGTACACTCTTTGGTAGCTTAAAGATCATTTGGCTTGCCACTGAATCATCGACTTTATTGCTCTTTATTAATTCTCTTAAAATAATCTCATGCGAATCTGGGCAAATGGCTAGATAAATCTTTCTGCAAATTCTTCGCTTGGCTTTGCCATGTTGGTGCACTTTCTACTCTCCCTCACCCTAGACCTTTACTCCAGAGAAATCAAAGACTCTGTCTGTTGGACGCTTTAAGGCTTAACTTCTTAAGCTCTTGTCCAAGCTCCTTAGTACGCCTGCAAATGCGTGTATAACAAGGAACAGGCAATCCCAAAGCCAGCAAAGTAATCAGCGATAACAAAAATCCTCACAAGGCTTAGGAGGGGCAAATGATAAAACGCTCTAATCAACAGCACGCATAGGATAGCATCAGCGGATTAAATTCTTGGGTGTCCCTCCTTACCCGTGCTTTTATTTTCCCTCCATCCTTTAATAGTTTCATCCGAAAGCCATAAAGTTATGCTTCCTCTTTGCACTAAAGCTTTGTTATACTCGGACCAATTACGTATGCGGTAGTTAAGCTTCTTTCCATAGCTTGCTTATATTTTTGTTTTTGTAAACTAATTTTATAGGTCTTAAGCGTTAAAGAGCAATTTTATCGCATACGTTTCTTATCATTTACGCAACAACGCCACTTCAAGGCGAAAATGCTTTAAATCATGTTGGGCTATATAGTAGGAGATAGCGCTCTCTATACGCCAACTACCTCACAAGTCTTTAAAAGAGAACAAAGCTTATTTGCCGCACGTGTGCCTGTGCAAATCAAAGAGGCCAAAGAACTCATAGTTGAAGCGCCTTACGACAAAACTGTAGAGATACGAGCTTTTAAGGCTACCTCTTGCTATGCAGGTGTTGAACTAAAGATGGGTAGCCATCCTCAGCCAAGCAGCCTATCCAAGAGAATACCGTACTTTAGCCAAGCATTACCTTAAGGGCAATGAAAAAGAAGTCAAAGCCTTTATTAAGCTCCATACAGTAAGAGTTTTTATGTCCAAGCGATGCTAAACGTCCATTAAATGAGTTTGTAAAAAAACTTAAATATATATAGCTTATAGAACTTCGATTTATTGCAAATCAAACGCATAGTACGTCTAATCGGCCTAAAGCTGAGCAAAAACCTTTTATATCTAGTTATCGCCTACAAGACATAGTATCTTGCTCTTTGCTTAACAAGTTAGCCGATACCCCTCTGGTAATAAGGATACGAATTCGTTTGACTTGCTTTTGTAATTTTTTTTATATTGCCTTTAGAAAATAAAAATGCTGAAAAGTCATGCCTACTCAAGGAAATAAAATGCATCCTATCTCTTCGGCCACTATTGAAAGCTTACCCAATGAATTGCTGCTCCCTATCTTAGAGGCTTGCGTAGTTCCTTCCTTATTTGGCGTCTGTAAAAGATGGCATCATCTGCTAGCTTCTGAAGTGATGCCTTCTCTTTATAAGCAAATAGGTAAAGTGCATGTTCCTCAAGGAAATGTTAAGGAGCAGGCTCTTATTGTAGATAGGATTTATAAGCTAAAAGAAAAGCTTTCTGAAGCAGCAAAGGTAAATGCAATCTTTAGGCGAATCTTTACTTTAGCCAAGTCTTTTTCAGCTTTAGAATTTAAAGTGCAAATAGAAGAAAAGAGGTATCTTACTCTGGCTAACTACTCTTCCTATCTTGTAAATATTAATCGCCTTTTATTTTGGAAAAAACTTCCTGGTGGGGAAAAATACTTGAGCCGAGAAGAAATTAAGCACGTGTTTCTAGGAAAAAAAGGAGAGCTTTTTAGAGATTGGATTGCAGAAAATCGTGAAAACATCACGGCTTTAGATTTATCTGGAGTAGGCTTGACTTATTTACCTCCAGAAATATGCCAGTTATCTAAGCTGCAAGAGCTTGATTTAAGCGAAAACCAGCTCACCAGTCTGCCTGCAAAAATTGGGCAGCTGTTACAGCTTCAAGAGCTTAACTTAAGAGAAAACCAGCTCACCAGCCTGCCTGCAGAAATCGGGCAGCTGTCTCAGCTGCAATGGTTTTACTTAAATCAAAACCAGCTCACCAGCCTTCCTGCAGAAATCGGGCAGCTGTCTCAGCTGCAAACCCTTGAATTAGCAGAAAATCCTTTGAAGGATATCGCCGAAAAAATAAGGCAACGTTTTCGATTGTAGAATGGTTGTAAGTGCTTTTTAAATTGGGATGAGCTAAAATGAAATAAAAAAACTTTTAGCCATCTTATCTTTAAACAAGTCATCCGCTTTCCTTCCCGCAACTAAGTAAGCTTAAGCTAACCTACACATTTATAATGACAAGAAGTTTCTCTCTTTTTCTGCAGATTGCTAGGCTGGGAGAACAACCTTTCTTGGCAGGAAGAAGCTAGGCGTATTGTATTCCATCATTCGATAGAAGAATTAAAAAATTGCGCCAAAAAGAGCCGTTTTTCTCAAATAAGGCAAAGAATCAATCTCATTCTTTTAGCCAAATCAAAATTGCCGCATCACTTAATCGCCAAAACCTGTGGCTGCTCCTGAATACTTGAAAGCCCCCCCTTTCCTTAAATCTATCTGAAATAAAAGCGAGGTAGATTATCTGTGAGTTGTTTTTCATTGGTAAGGATATGAATTGGTTTGACTTGCTTTTTTAATTTTTTTATATTGCCTCTAATAAATAAAATGCTGAAAAGTCATCACTACCCAAGGAAATAAAATGCATCCTATCTCTTCGGCATCTGTTGAAAGCTTGCCCAATGAATTGCTGCTCCCTATCTTAGAGGCTTGCGTAGTTCCTTCCTTATTTAGGGTCTGTAAAAGATGGCATCATCTGCTGGCTTCTGAAGTCATGCCCCGTCTTTATAAGCAAATAGGTAAAATGCATGTTCCTCAAGGAAATGTTAAGGAGCAGGCTCTTATTGTAGATAGGATTTATAAGCTAGAAGAAAAGCTTTCTGAAGCAGCAAAGGTAAATGCAATCTTTAGGCAAATCTTTACTTTAGCTAGCTATCTTTCTCCTTTAAAATCTAAAGGAGACGAAGAGCTTTCTGAAACAGCAAAGGTCAATGTAATCTTTAGGCAAATCTTTAATTTAGCTAGCTCTTTTTTTTCTTTAAAATCTAAAGGACAAATAGAGGAAAAGAAATCTTTTACTCTAGCTAATTACTCTTCTTATCTCTTAAATATTAATCGCCTTTTGCTTTGGAAAAAACTTCCTGGTGGTGAAGAATACTTGAGCCGAGAAGAAATTAAGCACTTGCCTCTACAGAAAAAAGGAGAGCTTCTTAGGGAGTGGATTGAAGAAAATTGTAAAAACATCGAGGCTGTAGATTTATCTGGAGTAGGCTTGACTTATTTACCCTCAGAAATATGCCAGTTATCTAAGCTGCAAACCCTTGACTTAAATCAAAACCAGCTCGTCAGTCTGCCTGCAGAAATCGGTCAATTGTCTCAGCTGCGAGCGCTTGTCTTAAGGCAAAACCAGCTCGTCAGTCTGCCTGCAGAAATCGGCCAATTGTCTCAGCTGCGAACACTTAACTTAAGAGAAAACCAGCTCACCGGCCTTCCTAAAGAAATCGGCCAGCTGTCTCGATTACGAGTGCTTTACTTAAAGCAAAACCAGCTCATCGCTCTGCCTGTGTCATCCGTCATGGTTGGTGACCCAGGGTCGGCAG
>NZ_JRXI01000085.1:0-1870 GCF_000813645.1 Neochlamydia sp. TUME1
TTTAAGAGGATCTAAGCTATGCGATTACGAGAGCCTGGTGAATTTCATTCTCAGAAGGGATAGAGCTATCTTTAGATAGCCACCCGCTGCTGTTCGCAACTTTATTGAGATTACGGATAATCGTACGATGAATACCGGTATCGCGATTAATAGAGCGAATGCTTTGCTTAAATTTTAGTCGAAAAATGACTTGTTGTAATTCTACCATATTTCTCTTCCTTGGCATAAAATCTCCTTTTCGAGACAAGATTAAAAAAGATTGTCCCATGAAGATTTATGCAGTTTAAGAGAAATAAAGAAAAAAAATTTGTTAGCTAGGGTGGGTCACTAAAGGTGACGAGGGGGGGGGTCACTAAAACTGCCGACCCTGGGTCACTAACCATGACGGATGACAGCCTGCAGAAATTGGGCAGCTGTCTAAGCTGACACAGCTTTACTTAAATCGAAACCAGCTCACCAGCCTTCCTGCAGAAATCGGGCAATTGTCTCAGCTGCAAGTGCTTCACTTAAATCAAAGCCAGCTCACCCGCCTGCCTGTAGAAATAGGTCAATTGTCTCAGCTGCAAGTGCTTATATTAAGCCAAAACCAGCTTACCAGCCTTTCTGCAGAGATCGGGCAACTGTCTCAGCTGCAAGTGCTTATATTAAGCCAAAACCAGCTTACCAGCCTTCCTGCAGAGATCGGGCAACTGTCTCAGCTGCAATGGCTTTACTTAAGCCAAAACCAGCTCACCACTCTGCCTACAGAAATCGAGCAGCTGCCTCAGCTGACACGGCTTTTCTTAACTCAAAACCAGCTCACCAGCCTTCCTGCAGAAATTGGGCAGCTGTCTCAGCTGCAAGAGCTTTACTTAACTCAAAACCAGCTCACCAGCCTTCCTGCAGAAATTGGACAATTGTCTCAGCTGCAAGAGCTTGACTCAAGTCAAAACCAGCTTACCAGCCTTCCTGCAGAGATCGGGCAACTGTCTCAGCTGCAATGGCTTTACTTAAGCCAAAACCAGCTCACCAGTCTGCCTGCAGAGATAGGACGGCTGTCCAAGCTGCAAACGCTTCATTTAAATCAAAACCAGCTCACCGCTCTGCCTGCAGGAATAGGTCAATTGTCTCAGCTGACATGGCTTTACTTAAATCAAAACCAGCTCACCAGCCTTCCTGCAGGAATAGGACAACTGTTCCAGCTTACCAAGCTTGAATTAGCGGAAAATCCTTTGAAAGATATCGACGAAAAAATAAGGCAGCGTTTTCAATTGTAGAATGGCCGTAAGTACTTTTTAATTTGGGGAGGGCTTAAATGAAATAAAAAGCTTTTAGCCATCTTATCTTTAAACAAGTAAGCAGCTTTCCCTCCAGTAACTAAGCAAGCTTAAACTAGGCTACGCATTTATAATGACAAGAAGTTTTTCTTTTTTTCTGCAGAGTGTTATGGCTGGAAGGACAACTTTTCTTGACAGGAAGAATCTAGGCGTATAGCATTCCATCATGCTGTAGAAGAATTAAAACATCGCGCCAAAAAGAGCCGTTTTTCTCAAATAAGGCAAAGAATCAATCTCATTCTTTTAACCAAACCAAAATTGCCGCGTCACTTAATCGCCAAAACCTGTGGCTGCTCCTAAATGCTTGAAAGGTCTTCCCTCTCTCCTTGAATCTATCTGAAGTAAAAACGCTGATAGCATCTGTGAGTTGTTTTTCATGGATAAGGATACGAATTGGTTTGACTTGCTTTTTTAATTTTTTTATATTGTCTTTATAAAATAAAAATGCTGAAAACTCATCACTACCTAAGGAAATAAAATGCTTCCTATCTCTTCGGTCTCTATTGAAAGCTTGCCCAATGAATTGCTGCTTCCTATCTTAGAGGCTTGCGCAG
>NZ_JRXI01000086.1:0-12977 GCF_000813645.1 Neochlamydia sp. TUME1
TTGCAAAAACATCACGGCTTTGAATTTATCTAGAGCAGGCTTGACTTACTTACCCTCAGAAATAGGCCAATTGCCTCAGCTGCAAAAGCTTGACTTAAGAGATAACCAGCTCACCAGTCTTCCTGCAGGAATAGGTCAATTGTCTCAACTGACACGCCTTCACTTAAATCGAAACCAGCTCACCGCTCTGCCTGCAGAAATAGGCCAGTTATCTGAGCTGCAATGGCTTGACTTAAGAGAAAACCAGCTCACCGCTCTGCCTGCAGAAATCGGGCAGCTGTCTAAGCTGGAAGCGCTTCACTTAAATCAAAACAAGCTCACCGCTCTGCCTACAGAAGTCGGGCAGCTGTCTCAGCTTACCAAGCTTGAATTAGCGGGAAATCCTTTGAAAGATATTGCAGAAAAAATAAGGCAGCGTTTTCACTTGCAGAGTGGCCGTAAGTAATTTTTAAATGGGGGTGAGCTAAAATGAAATAAAAAACTTTTGGCCATCTTATCTTTAAACAAGTAATCCGCACTTAAATCAAAACCAGCTCTCCATTCTGCCAGCAGAAATTGAGCAGATATCCAAGCTGCAAAAGCTCCACTTAAGTGGCAACCTGCTTACCATCCTTCCTATCATCTTATGTGCGGGTATAGATCCTTTGGTACCTCCAAGAAGAGGAGGAAGGCTAAGTCAAGAGGCGGACAAACCCTGGATGAAAAAAAAGAAATGATGCTTTAAAAATCATTCAAGGCTTTGGAGAAGATGAGGAGGCCAGGTAGCTCTGGAAGAAGCTTTGCGGCTATCACAGAAGATCGTTTGCCGAAACGGCAATGTACCGCTTTAAGAGAAGCTTTGGAGGAGACTTTCGCTCTAGGAAATTAGCCTTTCAACAAGCAGAATTATATGCCAAATCCTTGGTTATGAACAAGAGGACAAAACTTGGAATGCCCAAGGCAATGGGTGCTAACTTATGTGATATATCTTTAGAGTAGCTATTAGATCATTTACGCAACAAGGCCCCTAAATCATCAATTTTTCCTTTAAAATTTATTTAGCAATATTAAAAATGGGTTAAAAGTCCTAGCATTAAAAGCAATTTGGTTAGGCAAGTCTTGATGGAAATGACTAAAAGAAAAAGGAAACTTTACCCTCTATTTTAGAAACAATCATTAAAGCATGGGTGAAGGGCAAAGGAAATTTTTGTAGGCATGACGCTAATAAGGCTAGCGAAGGGGAGAAACTATAGTCTAGAAGGACTTCATCAGAGTTCTTAAGTTACAGAATATTAAAAAAAATTAATAAAAGCTTTAAAATTGGCTAGAAAAAGTGCCGGAGGAGTCTAAAAAGAGCAATAGCCAAAATTTTTCCTCGATAGTTGTTGCTAAGGATTTTTTTAACGCCCTTTCCTTGCCAAATAGAGGAATGAAATAATTAGTGCATTTTCTGTTAGAGAGGGTTATGTTTTGCATAAAATGAAACACACTGTCATCATGCTAATTTTATTTTTGTAGATAGAAAACTTCATAATTTTAGACTAGCGACTAACCTTAAAATGAATGAGATTAATAATGAAAGTTGAATTTAAAGTTCCTTCTATGGGAGAGTCTATTTTCGAAGCAACTGTAGTTAGTATCATTAGACCCTCTGGTTCACAAGTAGGATTTGAGGATGAAATCCTGGAGTTAGAGACTGATAAAGTCAATCAGATGGTATATGCTCCTCAAAAGGGGGTAATCCATTTTAACATACAGCTCCACGATAAAGTTACCATCGGGCAGGTGTTAGGGTATATTGATACTGAAGCGGCAGCCAAATCTTTAGAGCTTGGCTCCCCACCCCAGCAATTTTTACCTTCTTTACCAGCTACGGTAGTAAACCCTAAAGAATCCTTTAAAAGCATGCGTTACCAAAAAGAGGATTTTATTAAAGAGCTTAAAGAAGAAGGTCAAAAAAGATCTCTTCCTTCTCTTTCTGAGCAGCAATCTCTTGCTTGGTCTTTCCATCCGCAGCAATCGCATGGCAATAAGGACTTTACCCAAAAAGCCTCAGTTTCTCAGGTCGCCCAGGTAGAAAATACAGCCACAATGCTGACAATATTTAATGAAGTAGATCTGTCACAGATTATCCACCTACGTGACAGATACCAAAAATCTTTTATTAAAAAATATGAAATTGAGCTAGGTTTAATCTCTTTCTTTGTTAAAGCTTGCGTGGCTGCCTTGCCTCAATTTCCCTCTATTCATTCGTATCTTAAAGAAGAGCAAAGCGTTCAGGACTCCTCTTACGAAATGGGTATAGCTGTGGAAACCGAGCAGGGTGTCGTGGTACCACTCCTTTGCCAGGGCGATAAGCTTTCTTACGCAGAGATTGAAAGGACTATCGAAAAGCTTACCCATCAGGCTTATGAAGGCTCTCTTTCTGTAGGAGACCTTCATACAGGCAGCTTTGCCATCACTGATGCTGGCCTCTATGGCTCTATGTTTTCTACTCCTCTTCTTACCGGTAACCAAAGAGCTATTTTAGCCCTACATAATATTATTAAACGTCCTATTGTTGTTGACGATCAAATTACCATCCGACCTATCATGCATTTAGCTTTAAGCTATGATTCTCGCTTTGTTAGAGGTAAAGAAGCTGCTGCTTTCCTAGCTTATTTAAAAGGTATTTTAGAATGCCCTGCGGTTATGCTCCTTGGGCTATAAGCAAATAATTTAGGATTTTAAAGAGAGAGTAAGGAAGAATTAAGGGTAAAGGATTGGTAGCTTTTGTAAAACTCTCATTAGATCTCTACTAAAACAGTAGAAGAGCTATAAAAGCAACCAATAAAAATTGGCGGAGATTTAGCAGGCAAGCTAGCAACTGCTGCTTTTCCTGATAAGGCCCTTTTTATTGCAAAAAAGTCTATTATTGAAATAAAAGTAAAAGAAAAAAAACAGGCGGCTGGCATGAAACAATTCGATGTAGTAGTAATAGGGGCTGGACCAGGCGGTTACGTGGCAGCCATACGTGCAGCTCAATTAGGAATGAAGGTAGCCTGTATAGAAAAGGCCCAAACGCTAGGAGGTACTTGTTTAAATGTGGGCTGTATTCCTTCTAAAACCTTACTACAGTCTACAAGATATTGGGAATGGCTTGAAAAAGAGAGTAAAGGCCTAGGAATAGAATATAATGAAATTAAAGTTAATTTTGAAACGATGATGCAACGTAAAGCAAAGGTGGTATTTAGCCTTACAGAGGGGATAACGGGCCTATTTAAAAAAAATAAGGTGGAAAGCATCAGAGGTACAGCCAAATTTGTGGATTCCCATCTGGTTGAAGTAACAGATAATGGCCGCATAGAGAAGATAAAAGGTAACTATTTTATTCTAGCTACAGGATCAGAAGCCGTAGCATTGCCTTTTTTAGCTTTTGATGAAAAGAAAATTATCTCCTCTACAGGGGCCCTAAGCTTGGAAAAAGTGCCCAAACAAATGGCAGTAATTGGTGCAGGGGCGATTGGAGTGGAAATGGCCTCAATTTATCGCCGCCTAGGTACTCAAGTTCATATCATTGAAAGGGCAGAAGAAATATGCCTAGCTATGGATCCAACGATTAGAAAACTTTTGTTAAGGGGATTAAAACAACAAGGAATAAAATTTCATCTTTCGGCTCACCTCCACTCCGCAAAATATGAAAGAGAAGGAGTAACTATTGAATTTGAAGAGGGGGGCGAAAGGAAAAATTTACATACCGATCTCTTGCTAGTAGCTGTGGGAAGAAAGCCTCATACAGAAGGACTCGGCTTAGAGCAAATTGGTATAAAAAAATCAAGCAGAGGAACATTAAATATTGATAATTTTTTCAGGACCAGCCTACCGCATATTTTTGCCATTGGTGACATTGTGGATGGCCCTATGCTAGCTCATAAAGCTTCAGATGAAGGCATGGCCGTTGCTGAGAGCATAGCTGGAAAGGCAGCCTATGTTAATTATATGGCTCTTCCTCAGGTGGTTTATACTCATCCCGAAGCTGCGGCTGTAGGGCTTAATGAGCCTGAAGCACGAGAAGCTGGATTAGAGGTGATGGTAGGTACTGCCTTTTTTAAAGGAAACGCTAGAGCACGCTGCATGGGCGAGAGTGAAGGAATAGTAAAGATCATTGGCGATAAGAAATCAGAAAGGGTGGTTGGGTTGCACATATTAGGTTCGCATGCCTCAGAAATGATTGAGGAAGGAGCTCTTGCCCTCCAAAAAAAAGTTACCTTGGAAGATATTGCTCGCTTGCCTCATTCCCATCCTACTTTGACAGAGGCTATCAAAGAAGCTGCCATGGATGCGTTAGGGTATGCGATGCATTAGCAAAAAGTAAGTGAGATGGTTTAAGTTTTTGCGTATGAAAGGAGGTTTAAATTTTTCCCCTTAGAGATTTCGCCCTGCTGCTTTCATAGTTTCGTAGGAAAAAATTTTAATAATAATTGTTTCCTATTTCTTTAAAGTTTGTTCTAAAATTTTAAAGTCTTGTTAGCACCGCTCAAATAGGCTCTGTAGGTATACCCTAGCAAGGGAAGTAAACCTTGGAAGCTAACTTTTTTCTTAAGAACAGCGCCCAGGCTTCAAAGAACTTTTTTCGAGGATAGGGGTTCATTCTCTTTGCAAGCCCTATTATTTTTGTTCAAACCGCACAGGATAACTACTGTCCAGTAAAAAAATTACTGGAGTATTTTTAATGAGCGCCTATCAAAAATATCTCTTAAAAAATATTTAAAGAGCTTTTAGCAGAGATAAGAGCTAAGTTAAAAAGTTATCTAAATCCGATTGATATTTAGTCGCCATCCAAGCTAAGCTCTTTTTGTTTGGAGCCTTTATAATATGGCATTTTCGTATTTATTCTTTTCTATAGGTGCATTTTTTGCAATGACTGCAGTCATTTTAGGTGCTTTTGGGGCTCATGCTTTAAAGCAGAAAATTTCTAAAGAAAGGCTGGTTACTTTTGAAGTAGGTGTTCGTTACCAAATGTACCATGCTTTAGGATTAATTTTATTAGCCTTAGCGCCTCAGCATCTTTCCGGGATTTTACTTGAAACGGCTGGTTGGTTATTTACGGCTGGCATTATTGTATTTTCGGGAAGCTTGTATTATGTGGCTTTATCCGGCAATGCATTTGCAGGACGGATAACTCCTCTCGGCGGCTTGCTTTGGATTATAGCCTGGCTTTTTGTCTGTTATGCACCTTTTTAGAAGTTAATCCTCTCTCCTTAGTAGTTTAATTTATGCTCGTTAAAAAAGTTACGTTGAAAGTCGGTAAAGAAAAAGCTATTTTAAATCGCCATCCCTGGATTTTTTCAGGAGCTGTCGCCCATCTGCCTCAAAATTTGTGTGGAGAGATTCTTCCTGTCTATTCCCATCATGGTGATTTACTAGGCAGTGCTTATTTCAATTCAAAAGCAAAAATTTTTGGGCGGATGCTCTCTTTTGGAAGTCAGCCTCCCTTAGAAGCTTTTAAAAATAATTTAGAATTAGCTACCGCCCTGCGCACCAAGTTTTTCTCTTCTGACACCACAGCCTATCGTTTAATCAATGGTGAAGGTGATTTTCTACCAGGACTCATCATCGATCGGTATGAGAAAGGATTTGTGGTGCAGATATCGACTTTAGGAATGGAAAATCTTAAGCCTTACTTATTGGATTATCTTATAGAGACCTTTCAGCCCGCATTTATCTATGAAAAATCTTTACTGCTTTCTCGAAAAGAAGAAGGCATGAAAGCCACAGAGCAGTTGCTGTATGGAAAATTAGAAGAGGAAGTAAGCATTCGCGAGAATGGAATAAAATTCTTAGTCAATCCTGTGCAAGGGCAAAAAACAGGCTTTTTTTTAGATCATCGTGAGATGCGTGCACAGGTTAAGAACCTGTCCAAAGATAAACGCGTTTTAAATTGTTTTGCTTATACGGGTGGATTTAGTATCTATGCAGCTGCAGGCGGAGCTATTCAAGTAGATTCTGTCGATATTTCTAAGGTAGCTTTAAATCTTGCCCACAAGAATGCAGAGTTAAATGGTGTTTCTTCTTGCATGCACTTTTATCCTAAAGACGTTTTTCAATTTTTAAGGGAATCCTCGTTGGATTATAATTTGATTATCTTGGATCCTCCCGCCTTTGACAAACATCGCAAAGATATTATTCCCGCTTGCAGAGGGTATAAAGATATCAATCGTATAGCCTTACAAAAAATGCCTTCTCAAAGCTTATTGTTAACATCATCGTGTTCCTATTATGTTAACGATCAGCTCTTTCAAAAAGTTGTTTTTCAAGCGGCAGTTGAAGCCAGGCGCCAAGTGCGTATTATTGGCAGACACCGCTTGGGGATCGATCATCCTCTTAATATTTATCATCCAGAAGGGGATTATCTAAAAAGTCTGTGGCTATATGTAGAATAAAGCTTATTTAGCCAAATAAAAGCTTTAGAGGAGAGATAACAAGCGGCAGTAAGCTTATATCTTATTAATCAATCTATCAAATTTAAAACTTGGCGAATGAAAATCCTTATAATTTCATAGGGTCAATAGCTTTATTGATGAAATGCTGGTCTCAAGAGCGTTTATAAGCTGCTAGGAATCATTCATTTTTGTACATTAAGCCCCTGAAAGTTCCTTTAAACTTTGTTTCCTTCATGCTAAGTGGTATTCAAGGGGGCTTTAAGAGGCCCACTTTTAAGAGTTTTCCTAGAAGAGTTTTTAAAGTATAAGTAATTCTACTCTTGCTGGGATATCCATCAATGTAGATAATGAGACCATAAGAAAAATTACTTCTATTAATCCGCACTGCATCAGACAGGACAGAACAGTTGACTATGTGGTATAATCAAAAAATTTTCAGTAATGCTCTATTAAGTTTAGTGATCCTGCTAACATTATTTATAGGCTTTCAGCTTTTCCCTTTCTTTAAATTAGTTTTTCAGTTTGTTACCACCCTTTTGCTGCCTGTAATTATTGCCGGCTTATTTTATTATATCTTCCGCCCTATTGTCAGATATCTTGACCAAACTAAGATCCCTCGTTATTTGGTTATCATTTTTATTTACTTGTTCGTGATGGTAGCCGGTAGCCTGTTGATTAGTATTGTATGGCCTTACATTGAGAGACAGATCACCGCATTTAGATCTTTTCCTCAACAAAAGCTTAAGGAAGTAGAAAACAAAACTGTAGACCTAATGAATGTATTTAACTTTTATTCTCTCTCTCCCGAGCAGCTAAGAAATTTATTTTATCATTATCTTCAAGAAATAACGCAATGGGCTAGCGGAGGAATCGTGAGCAGTATAAGCTCTTTAACCACGGTCGCCTCTTATTTCTTTATCACCCCTTTTATTTTATATTATTTTTTAAAAGATGATCAGCATGCTTTTGAGAAATTTATAAACCATGTGCCTTTTATCTATAGAGAAAGAGCCACAAAAGCGTTAAATGATATAGATGAAATATTATCTAGCTATATCAGCGGGCAGATAATCATTGCTTTTATAGTAGGTGTTTTAGTTTTTATCGGCTATTGGGGAATTGGGTTAGATTATGCATTTTTACTTGCCCTAATCGCAGGCCTTTTTAATTTAATTCCTTTTTTTGGAACTCTTATTTCGACATTACCCGCTTTACTTGTAGGGTTAACATCCACTCCTTTTATGGGCTTAAAAGTGCTAGCAATCGTTTTGATTGTCCATTTGATAGATTTAAACTTTATCTCGCCACGGATCGTAGGAAAGCGTTTGAATATCCATCCTATTACAATTATTATCCTTTTAGCTACAAGTGCTTCATTGTTTGGCTTTTGGAGCCTTTTTTTTATTGTGCCTCTCTATGCTATCCTCAAAACGCTGAGTATAGACCTTTGGGAAAGAAATGTAGCCGAAAAAATGGCTGGTTAGCTTAAACGAATGGATATTATCCATTTAGGTGTGCTTTTAAATAATATTTGCAAAAGAGCTGTATATTTTTTAACATTTAATATACAGATCAAATTAAACATGAATGTCAATCTAAATAAATCAAGGAGAACCTCGATGAAAAATCTTTTCAAACTGTCTTTAGCTACTATGACTGTTCTAGCTGGCGCTTCTATGCTGCATGCGCAAGCTGTAACTTCACAGGAGGGGCTTTCTAACCTAGAAAAATCCTCTTATCTTAACTCTGCTCCTTCCCAGACAGAAACAAAAAATTCCTCTGTGAATACAAGCGGTGTTCAAACTCCAGGACATTCTACTGGCCAAACTTATACGCAACCATCCAATCTTCCAAGACACTCGGACGCTAAGATTAGCTACAGTGAAACTAAAAAAACTGCTGCTTGGACAGATGGAGATATTTCCCAAAAAATTCGTTGGGCGATTAAGGATGATAAAAAACTTTCCTCATATGCTAAAACTGCAGAAGTTAGTGTAAATAATGGGAATGTGATTATAGCAGGCTCTGTAAATAGCGAAGATGAGAAAAATCATGTCGCTTCAATAGCTCGTCAGGTTCCTGGCGTGAAAAGTGTTTCAAATAACCTTGTAATTGCAAACAGCAAATAATGAGTGTATGCTGCTAGGGAAAGTTAGGCTTGAACTAGCAGCATTTTTTCCAAAGAAATCAAGGAATAAAAAATGGATAATCATGTGATTTATGCAGTTTGTGCCGTGTCAGCTACGTTAATATTTAGTATTATAGCTTTTTTCTTAGTTAAAACTCTTAAAGCCGTGCTCGAATCCGTTCAACATGTTAATTCCAGCTTATTTCGAATGGAAAATAAAATTGAGCCCCTAGTTCAAGAAACCCTACGACTCTTAGAAAACTCTAATAAGATTGCAATAGCAACTCAAGATAAGCTCTCTGACTTAAATCCCATTTTAGATTCTATCAACCATGTGAGCGCGGCAGTCAATAAAGTCACTCAATCATTTAATGACAATGAAGATGAAAACCCATGTAATTTTTATCACGTTGAGAAAAAAAATGATTGGAATGAAATTGTAGGTGATTTGATAAAATTGTCTACAATAGGAGTCAAAACCTGGCAAAAAATAAAAAAAGGGAGATAATTATGGTTAAAGTTAAACCCCGCAATAAAAAGCCCTTAACCCCTCCAGAACCTTCTACAAATGAGCAAGTCTCTAACATTGCTTTAGGAGCTGCCGCAGGATGCCTCATAGGTGCTGCTGCTGCTTTATTTTTTGCTCCAAAGCCTAAGGGTCATAAGTTTACAAGAGCGCTTGATTCTATGTATGATCAAGTCAGTGATACGGCTCAAGAGTATGCTCATGAAGCTATGGATAAAGGGCATAAAATTTATGATAATGCTAAAGATTCCATCGATCATATTTGCCATGCTGCTTCCGATGCTTTTTCAAGCTATAGTACTAATAGAAACATTGTGCTTGGCATTATTGGAGCAGGATTGATCGGAGCCTCAGCCGTATATGCTTTATCCCAACAGTCTTCAGAAGAGGAAGAAGGGCTGGTAGATAAAATAAAAGCGTGCAATTGGTTAGATGTAGCCAAATTTGTTGCCGACAAATTTTCTGGTAAAAGCCAGGAGGAGGATGACTCCGAAGACAATGAAGAGCACTATCACCCTGTTCACCGGATGATGGATTGGGCAATGACCGGTCTTAATATCTGGCAGGAGATGAAAAAAAGGAGGTAGCTTGTGCGTAACACCCCGGGCATAGTTTTAGGTGCTTTGGTGGGCGCAGGGCTTGCTAGTGCATGTGCTCTTCTCCCTTTTCGACAGCAAGGAAAGAAAAAGCTTAATCATCCAAAAAAAGAGGGGAACATAAAAGGAAAGCCCTATACTAAAGAAACTTTTTTAAATAAAGTTTTTCCTTTTACCGCGGTAGCTATCCCCTCCACTGTTAAGACCTTTGCAGAAGGAACGGTTATAGGCCTAGTGCTAGGCATTGGCTGTGCTGTGCTGTTAACGCCCCAAAGTGGCCGGCAGCTACGTAAAGAACTAAGGAATAAATATCAGCGTATGTTAACTAAAAAGCCTGATCTTATTCCTCCTTCTGACCTCACTCCAGCGCCTTCAAAGCGGGCTAAAAGAGTGAATCAAGTTGTTGAGAATAAAAAGAAAAAGCGTTCTCCGCCTAAATGAATAAGTAAAAAGTAAAGCATAAAGTTAAACGCTCTTTAACTTTATGCTTTACTCCTTTCTAGTTGCTTTTCAATAAAAATTCAAGAACTGAAGGATCAGCTAAAGTGCTTATATCTCCCAGTTCATCTACATTACCTTCTACCACTTTTCTTAAGATCCGACGCATAATCTTGCCGGAGCGAGTTTTAGGTAAAGCCTCAATAAATCGAATGTAGTCAGGAACAGCAATAGGGCCAATCTCTTGGCGTACATGCTGGGCCAATTCTTTCTTTAAGTCAGAATGACTCTCTACATTGTCTTTAAGGATGACAAAGGCATATAAGCACTGTCCTTTGACCTCATCAGGTTTAGGGACTACAGCAGCTTCCGCTACAGCTGGATGGCTCACTAAAGAACTTTCGACTTCTGCTGTACCCATACGATGTCCGGAAACATTGACCACATCATCAATTCTTCCTAAGAGCCAATAATCGCCCTCCTCGTCTATCGAACACCCATCTCCACTAAAATAGACATTTTGGAAAGTTTTAAAATAAGTATTAATAAATTGTTGATGGTCTCCCCAAGTAGTGCGCATCATTCCTGGCCATGGTTGCTGAATACATAAGCATCCTCCTTCATCGACCTCGCAAGGAGTTCCATCATCACGTAAAATAATAGGATTGATACCGAAGAAAGGTTTGGAAGCGCTTCCAGGCTTTGCTTCATGACAACCCGGTAGAGGGGAGAGCATGATGCCACCCGTTTCTGTTTGCCACCAAGTATCTACTACGGGGCAATTCTCTTGTCCAATATTTTCATAATACCACATCCATGCTTCTGGATTAATGGGCTCTCCTACAGTACCTAAAAGTCTTAAGCAACTAAGATCATAACCTTTTAGATAAGATTTTCCATAACGAATTAAGGCTCTAATGACTGTCGGAGCGGTATAAAAAATATTTACTTGAAATTTTTCAATGATTTTCCAAAATCTTCCTGCATCAGGGTAATAAGGGGTGCCTTCAAACATAAGCGTGGTAGCACCATTTGCCAAAGGACCATAAAGGACATAACTATGACCAGTAATCCACCCCAAATCTGCAGAGCACCAATAAATATCCGAATCTTTAATATCAAAAATATATTTATGGGTTAAAGAGGCATACAGTAAATAGCCAGCTTGAGTATGAACCACCCCTTTGGGTTTACCAGTAGAACCCGAGGTGTATAGAATAAACAGAGGATCTTCAGCATTCATCGGTTCTGCAGGGCAAAATTGAGAGGCATTTTCCATTTCCTCTTCATACCAAATGTCGCGTCCTGCTTGCATTGAGCAAAGCTCATGCGTTCTTTGAACTACAATTACCGTTTCAATAGATGGAGTGGAGGCTAGCGCTTCATCGGCAATAGATTTTAAGTAGATTGGCTTACCTCCACGCAGGCTAGCATTTGCAGTTACTAGCAATTTACAAGAACAGTCATTCATGCGATGACTTAGGGCTTCAGCACTAAAGCCTCCAAAAACTACTGAGTGAATAGCACCTATACGAGCACAAGCTAGTACGGCGACCGCGATTTCTGGAATCATGGGTAGGTAAATGCATACTCGGTCACCTTTATTAACGCCCCATTTCTTAAGCACATTAGCAAAACGGCAGACTTGGATATGCAGCGTCTGATAATCCCAAATTTTTGTTTCTTCTTCATTATCACCTTGCCAGATGATCGCAGGCTTTAACTTTCGATGTCCTTCTAAGTGCCTGTCTAAGCAATTATAGCAAAGATTGAGGATGCCATCTTCAAACCAGGTGTGATGAATAAGATTATTGTGGGATTCCCAGATATAGCGGACAGCAGTAATAGGCGTTTTAAACCAATCCAAGGTATTTGCTTGTTCAAGCCAAAATTCATTAGGGTGTTGAATCGATTTTTGATACATTGCTGTATATTGAGATAAATCGTTCATATGCGCCTGATTCACAAATGAGTGAGGGGGAGCAAATTTGCGTTTATCATGACAAAAAGTCTCTACGGGGGCCAATGTTTTGTTATTATGCATATAATGTCCTAAAATATTAAGGTTGTAAATATACCAAAAGAGCTACCAAGCGAGAAGTAATTTTTTATCATCTGTGCATATCTTAGGCTTATTTTGTAAAAAGATTTTACCTTAGCATGATAAACATGCTCTCTTAGCACACATACACTGTAATAATTGGGGGAGGGGACACTTTTTATTAAGAGGGATAAATATTTAGAGAAAAAGAAGGAATGAACAGGATAATTACCTTAGATTAAGAAAATTATAGGGGAGGGGGTGATTTATTTTAAAAATATAGGATAAATCAATGCGATTATAACTATCGGTTAGCCTTAAAGAGTACCTTAGGTTCTTTTTGGAGGGGCTTTTTATATGAATAATAATTATATTTTTTGACAAACTTGTATGGTCTTTTCACAGAAGAGTAAAATATGAATGAATCTTTAGCTGGAGAGCAAACTTTTCGAATGGCTGTGGAGAATTATTTGGGTAAGGCAAAGTTTTCATGAAGCCTTTCAGGACGGGCAAAAAACCTATCTAAATAGTAAGAAAATTAAGCTTATATCTTATTTCTAAAAGCAAACCAAGCTGCGAACGAAGCAAAGCAGAGTTTGCGGCTGCAGTAATTTATACCTAAAGACATTCAATATATCCCTTCCTGAAAAATTTGCTCTAACAATCCGGGCTAGCTAAATGTAAAATTATTGACAACTTAAGAGAGAAAAAATGGCCTGGTTCAGCACCTAATTGGCAACATGTTAAAGCAAAGAAAAATAGATGTTTCAGATTGGCTAATTACTCCTTATATCTTGTAAAGATTAGTCGTCTTTTGACCTAAAAAAATTGGTGGAAAGAAATATTT
>NZ_JRXI01000087.1:0-11092 GCF_000813645.1 Neochlamydia sp. TUME1
AAGATTGGGGAAGGAATAATTCACCTAGGATAGGAAAATGCTCTTTACCTTTTTCTCAGTAATGCTATGTCACGATTGATTGACAATTAGCAATTTTTCCTAAAGCTCCACAATACTGCCTGGCTACCCCTACCGAAAACTTTCCCTTTTTGGGTATAGAAGTGTCGTCTAGAACAAGTACTCTTTTTTAACCCTCATGCTTTGAGCCATATGCTTTGCCAATTGCTGTTGCATTGCTGCATGGTCCCAAGGGCTTTGATTGACAAATTGTTGAATGGCTTGTTCATTTCCTCCAGGAAGTCTTTTTGCCATGGGTTCGATAGATTTTCTTTCTCCATCTAATATTAGTCCTGAAATGTATAATCTGCACCAGTGGACTCTTTCCGATCTTCCTAAGTTGGCTTTAAAAACATTAATCCATTCATTAAGTTGTTCGCGAATGGAATTTAGTTGCTCTAGATCCATTATTCTCTCCTCAATTAATAAACCTTACCTACATTAATATCAGAAAGGCACTTAACGAGGTAGTACTATTTAGTCACAAAAAGAAATCAAGTATCTGCCTTTAAAATAAGAAGAAAGCCTTTCAGCGAATGGAGTGAAAGGCATGGCAAAAATATTAGGAGGTAAGATTTAAGAGAAGTTAGGTTAATTTCTTTATCCTCATGAGATAAGGCAGCTATCGCAACTGCAAAGGCTTTACTTAGTAAGCCACCTATATTGATTTAAATTTTATATTTTTATCATCGACATATACTTGAGAAAGAGTAATACGCTTTAAAAAAACTAAGTCTGCATACCTAACCCTCTGAAAGTTACCTCTCTACTTAATGAGAGGAATTTTATAAAGTACGGGATTACATAAGAAGTAGCTTGAAAGCGTATAATCAATGGTTTGAGCAAGAGTAAAAACTTACTGAAGTTTGATGCCACGATCTTCTTAAAATTAGCCCAAAAGGTTTCAATAGGGTTTAAATCTGGAGAATAAGGCGACAAAAATAAAATCTCACACCCTGCCTTTTTGATAGGCTCATGAGTGGTTCGCAATTTATGGAAGGTAGCCTTATCCCTAATTAGAACTTGCCCCGCTTTAAGTTCGGGTATCAATGTTTTTTCTAGCCAGAAGTTAAATAAAAGACAATTACAGGTACTTGTATAACAAAAAGGAGCTACCATCTAGGACTTCCATTTAGCTGCTATAAAGCTTTCTGTAGCAAATGAACGACCTGCTAGAGCACCATAAATCTTTTCTCCTAGAGGTGATCTTGCATGCTGGCGCTGTAAGTAGGCATTCATCCCGCTTTCATCTATGTAAATTCTATTTTCTTCCGAAATATTTTCTAGCTTTTGTCTACATTCCTCTCGCTTATCCTCATCTCTTTCCTTATAGAAGGGTGTATTTTTTTTAAAGTGATTTTCAGTCTTTTACAGGCATAAAAAACTGCAGCTGTTGTCACTCCGAATTCCTCAGCTATTTCCCTAAGGTATGCATCGGGAGTTTGTTTTATACATAGTTTTAGCTTTTCACTATCTATTTTAGTGGGGCTCTGCCGTCTTTTTTTAGGAGCTAGATTACCTTGTTTTTTCCGCTTAATCCAGTTTGTTAACGTGCGAGCTGCTACGCCAAACACCACACTAGCTGTGGCTATTGAGCCGCCATTCTCTATAAAATTCAAAGCTTTTTTTCTTAAATTGAGTGAATATACCATGCCAATTGATTATACATATATTCACAGAAAAATAGAATTTAAATAATTATAGCTTAACCTTTCTTTCTGAAGTATAGCAGCTGCAAACGCTTGGCTCAAACGATAACCAGCCTACTAATCTTCCTAAGAAGATAAGTCAGGTGCACGATTATCTGCCTCTTAATGGGGGCGGAAATCCGCTGCTAAGCATTCCAAGTAAAATAAAGCAAAGTTTTCACCTGTCGTTAAAAAGTTTGCTTCTACTTCATCTAATAGGCTAAAGAAAAGAAGCGGCATGTTTAGAAGACTTTAAGGATATGATAACTTCTTAGATCATCAAAAAACATTAACGTCTGATAAAAGAAGGCGAAGAATTTCCAAAAGCTTTTTATAGCCCTCTATTTTTAAGTTTAAAGTCTAAGAATTTGTTTCTAAAATCTTTTTGTACATTTTGGATTGTTCATGTATATAATGTCCTAAAAAACGGCTGAAAATATGAATAATTAAAAGAAGGACATATAATGAATCCTAACTCTTCTATCAGCATTGAGCATTTACCTAATGAGGTACTCTCCTCGATTTTGGAGTATTGTCCTACGCCTGCCTTACTTAGAGTTTGTACTAGATGGCGTCATCTGCTAGCTACTGAAGTCATGCCTTCTCTTTATAAGCAAATAGGTAAGATGCATGTTCCTCAAGGGAATGTTAGCGAGCAGGCTTTTATTTTAGATAGGATTTATAAGCTAGAAAGTGGACTTCCTGAAATAGCAAAAGTCAATGCAATCTTTAAGCAAATCTTTACTTTAGCTAGTTCTCTCTCTCCGTTAGAATTAGAATTTAAATGGAAAACCGAGGAAAAAAGATATCTTACCCTGGCTAACTACTCCTCTTATCTTGTAAATATTAATCGCCTCTTAATTTGGAAAGAAATTCCTGGTGGGAAAGAATACTTAGACCAAGAAGAAATCAAGTATTTGCCTTTAGCAAAAAAAGGAGAGCTTTTTAGAGATTGGATTGAAAGGCATGGCAAAGTTATTACGAGCTTAAATTTAACAGAAATTGGTTTGACCTTTTTACCTGCAGAGATAGGGCAGCTATCGCAGCTGGAAGTGCTCCATTTAAATGATAGCCAGCTTAGTTCCCTTCCCGCGGAGATAGGGCAGCTGTCTCTGCTGCAATACCTTTACTTAAACAATAACCCGCTAACCTCCCTTCCTGCAGAGATAGGGCAGCTTTCTCAGCTACAATATCTTTTCATACAAAAAAATCAGCTTACCACTCTTCCCGCAGAGATAGGGCAGTTATCGCAATTGCAAAGGCTTAGCTTAAGCAACAACCGACTTACCACTCTTCCTGCGGAGCTAGAGCAGTTACCAGAACATTTGGATATTAATTTAAAGGAGAATCCGCTGGAAAGCATTCCAGATGAAATAAAGCAGCGTTTTCGCTTATAGCTGAAAAAGTTTAATTCCTCTTCACCTCATGTGTTAAAAGGCAAAGGGGGCTGCTTTCAAAAAGCTTTAAGGATAAAAATGAACCTCTCTGATTAGCAAGAGACATTAACATTTGATAAAAGGTAACAGTTCAGATACCCCCAACCAATGCCTGTTCATTTCAACGAAATGGCCATCCATATAATATTGATTCCTTTTAGCATGCTGGATGTGCTATTGTATAGACATGAATACAGATGATAGCCCACACGCCCTACCATCTATTTCTGGTAAAGAATTTGATGCTCTTCCAGCTTCCATTCGCACTTATATTCGCTATCTTGAAAAGATCATCGAACAGTAACAAGCTCATATCCAACAGCAACAAGCTCAGATTCAACAGCTGCAAGATCGTATTAATAGCTTAGAAGATCAACTTACAAAGAACAGTTCTAATAGCAGCAAACCTCCTAGCAGTGATGGCTTGAAGCGGATGCCAAAAAGCCAACGTCGCCCATCAGGCAAAAAGCCAGGCGCTCAACAAGGACATGTGGGAAAAGGCCTTCTTCAGGTGGAAAAACCCGATTTCTTGGTGATTCATCCATCTACAAAGTGTCACACATGCCAGGCAAGCCTTAGCCACATCCAGGGTGATTGCGTAGAAAGACGCCAGGTTTTTGAAATCCCTCCCTCTAAAGTTCAAGTAACAGAACATCGTGTGGAGGAGAAAAAATGCCCTTATTGTGGAAAAAATAGCAGAGCAGCATTTCCTGAACATGTTAAAGGACCTGTACAATATGGCAAGAGAGTTCAAGCCTTGGCAGCTTATTTTACTGCTCAACATTTTTAAGGATGTTTATGATGTGGCTATTTCACCTGGCACTTGTGTAACTAGCGATGAAAAGTTTTTTAAGAAACTTGAAGCCTTTGAAAACACTCTAAAAGCACACTTGCTAGCCACCCAAGTGTTGCACTTTGATGAGACAGGCATCCGCTGTGAGAAAAAACTAGCTTGGGTGCATGTAGCTTCTTCACCAAGGGCTACTCTTTACACCCTACATGCTAAACGTGGGCAACAAGCCATGGATGAGGCAAACATTTTACCACATTTTAAAGGAATAGCCATCCATGACCATTGGTTTCCTTACTTTTCTTATAAGCAAATGCTGCATGGATTATGCAACGCTCATCACTGGCGAAAATTGACATTTATGCACGAGGAAAAGCAGGAAGAGTGGGCCAAACAGATGAAGTAGTTCCTGATTTTTGCCAAGCAAGAAGTAGAAAAACATGTAGAGCAAGGGGCTTTAGCCTTCAAAGGTTTTACAGCATATCGAGCAGGCCTACACACAAAGGATTACTGATGTGCTTACCTATCATTTAAGCTTACCTCCTTCGTCTAAAGGTAGAAGAGGTAAGCAAAGCAACGGGAGGGTAAAAACCTCCTAGACCATCTATAAGAAAAGCGAGAATGTGTGCTGCGTTTCATGTATGACTTTGCCGTGCCCTTTACCAACAACCAAGGCGAACAAGATATACGTATGGTTAAGCTAAAGCAAAAGATATCCGGTTGTTTTCGTAAGCCTAAAGGAGGGCGGATTTTTTGCCGCATCCGCAGCTATATTTCTACCGCACGTAAACAGGGTTGGAATGTCTGGGATGCATTGGCAGATGCCATCCGAGGGAGCCCTCGTTTGTTAGCCATCGATTGATAGGCTGGCTTGCCAGAAGCCCTTACCTAACTTCTATTTCATTCAAACACTCCTGAATAAAAAGAGGGTATCTGAACTGTTACGATAAAAGAAGGGAAGAATTTCCAAAAGCTTTTTATAGCCCTCTATCTTTAAGTTTAAGGGCTAAGAATTTGTCTCTAAATTTTTTTTACATAAGGTCATGCAATGAATTTTAGCTTTTCCATCACTATTGAACATCTACCTAGTAAGATACTAGTCCCTATTTTAAAGGCTTGCGCTAGCCCTTCCTTATCTAGCGTGTGCACAAGATGGCGTCACCTGCTAGTTACTGAAGTCATGCCCTCTCTTTATAAGCAAATAGGTAAAATGCATTTTCCTCAAGGAAATATTACGGGACAAGCTCATGTTTTAGATAAGCTTTATAAGCTAGAAAGTGGACTTTCTGAAGTAGCAAAGGTCAATGTAATCTTTAAGCAAACCTTTACTTTAGCTAACTCTCTTTCTCCTATAGAACTTAAAGGAAAAAAGGTAAATATAATTTTTAAGCAAATCCTTACTGTAACTAGCTCTTTTTTTGCTTTAGAATTTAAAGATAAACCTACGGAAAAGAGATATCTTACTTTGGCTAACTACTCCTCTTATCTTATAAATATTAATCACCACTTAATGTGGAAAGAAATTCCTGGTGGCAAGGAATACTTAAACCAAGAAGAAATCAAGCATTTACCTTTAGCAAAAAAAAGAAAGCTTTTTAGAGATTGGATTGGAAGATATGGCAAAGATATTACGAGGTTAAACTTGAAAGGAGCTGGCTTGACCTTTTTACCTCCGGAGATAGGGCAGCTTTCTCAGCTGCGATACCTTTACTTAGACGGCAACCAACTTACCACTCTTCCTGTAGAGATAGGGCAGCTTTCTCAGCTGCGATACCTTTACTTAGACGGCAATCAACTTACCGCTCTTCCAGCAGAGATAGGGCAGCTGTCTCAGCTGCAATGGCTTTACTTAAACAGCAACCGGCTAACCTCCCTTCAGGCAGAGATAAGGCAGTTACCTCAGCTGCAAACGCTTGGCTTAGAAAATAACCAACTTACTGCCTTTCCCTTAGAAATAGGACAGTTTTCTCAGCTGCAATACCTTAACTTAAACAATAACCAACTTACTTTCCTTCCCGTAGAAATAGGACAGCTTTCTCAGCTGCAATACCTTAACTTAAACAACAACCAGCTTATCACCCTTCCTGCAAAGATAGGGCAATTATCGCAGTTGCAAATGCTTAACTTAAATAACAACCAGCTTGCCTGCCTTCCAGCAGAGGTAGGACAACTATTTCAGCTGAAATGGCTTGACTTAAGCAACAACCAGCTCACCACTCTTCCTGCAGAGATAGGGCAGCTACCTGAAAGGTTAAATCTTAATTTAAAGGAAAATCCGCTGCGAAGCATATCAGATGAGATAAAGCAGCATTTTCGGCTGTAGCTGGAAAGTTTGTATCTTCATCACCTAATATGTTAAAGGAACGAATGGGTATGTTCAAAAGGTTTTAAGGATATAGATAAACCTCCTGGATCATCAAGAAACATTAACGCCTGATAAAAGAGGGGGAAAGAATTTTCAAAAGCTTTTTATAGTGCTTTATTTTTAAGTTTAATGGCTAAGAATTTGTCTCTAAAATTTTCTGGTACGTTTTGGATTGTTCATGTATAGAATGTCCTAAAAAACGGCTGAAAATATGAATAATTAAAAGAAGGTCACGTAATGAATTATAGCTCTTCTATCAGCATGAAGCATTTACCTAATGAAGTGCTCACCTCTATTTTGGAGTATTGCCCTAGGCCTGCCTTACTTAGAGTTTGTATTAGATGGCGTCATCTGCTAGCTACTGAAGTCATGCCTTCTCTTTATAAGCAAATAGGTAAAACGCATGTTCCTCAAGGAGATATTAGCGAGCAAGCCATTATTTTAGATAAGCTTTATAAGCTAGAAGCTGAGCTTCCTGAGGTAGAAAAAGTCAAAGCAATCTTTAAACAAATCTTTACTTTAGCTAGTACTCTTTCTCCCTTAGAATTTAAATCGGAGACCGAAGAAAAAAAATATTTTACCCTGTCTAATTATTCCTCATATCTTATAAATATTAATCGCCTCTTAATTTGGAACAAAATATCTGGTGGAAAGGAATACTTAGACCAAGAAGAAATCAAGTATTTGCCTTTAGAAAAAAAAGGAGGGCTTTTTAGAGATTGGATTGAAAGGCATAGCAAAGATATTACGAGCTTAAATTTAACAGAAATTGGCTTGACCTTTTTACCTCCAGAGATAGAGCAGCTATCTCATTTGCAAGAACTTAAAGTAAACGACAATCAGCTTACGTCTGTTCCCATAAAGATAGAGCACCTATCTCAGCTGCAAATGCTTGATCTAGACGACAACCAGCTTAACTTCCTTCCTGTAAAAATAGGGCAGCTATCTCAGCTGCAAATGCTTTACTTAAATCGCAACCAGCTTGCTTCTCTTCCTGCAGAGATAGGGCAGTTGGCTAAGCTGCAATGGTTGCACTTACATAACAACCAGCTCACATGCCTTCCCGCAGAAATAGGGCAGCTATCTCAGCTGCAAATGCTTTACTTAAATCACAACCAGCTTATCTCCCTTCCTATAAAGATAGGACAACTGTTTCAGCTGCAAGAGCTTTACTTGGACGGTAACCAGCTCACATATCTTCCCGCAGAGATAGGACAACTATCTCAGCTGCAATGGCTTTATTTAGACGACAATCAGCTTACCACCCTCCCTGCAGAGCTAGGGCAATTATCGCAGTTGCAAATTCTTTACTTAAATAACAACCAGCTTACTTGCCTTCCAGCGGAAATAGGGCAGCTCTCTCAGCTGCGAAGGCTTGGCTTAAGCAGCAACCAGCTTAACTCCCTTCCTGCAGAAATAGGGCAGCTCTCTCAGCTGCAAGACCTTGACTTAAATAACAACCAGCTTACTTGCCTTCCTGCAGAGCTAGGGCAGCTGAATGCGCTTCAACGGCTTAACTTAGAAAATAATCAATTAACCACCCTTCCTGCAGAGATAGAAAATCTACTTGCTCTAAGTAGGCTTTACTGAATGAGAATCCGTTGTAAAGCATCCAGATGAGCTAAAGCAGCGTCTGCGCTTTTAGCTGAAAAAGTTTGTTCCTTCATCATCCAATAGGTTAAAGAAACTAATGGATATCCTTAGAAGCTTTTAAGAATATAGATAAACTTCTGGGCGCATTCAGAGACATCCATATCTGAAATTGTATCTTTCCTGCTAAAGAAGAGGAAGAATTTCCAAAAGCTTTTTATAGCCCTCTATTTTTAAGTTTAAAGTCTAAGAATTTGTCTCTAAAATTTTTTTGTACATTTTAGATTGTTCATGTATATAATGTCCTAAAAAACGGCTGAAAATATGAATAATTTAAAGAAGGACATATAATGAATCCTAGCTCTTCTATCAGCATTGAGCATTTACCTAATGAGGTACTCACCTCGATTTTGGAGTATTGTCCTACGCCTGCCTTACTTAGAGTTTGTACTAGATGGCGTCATCTGCTAGCTACTGAAGTCATGCCTTCTCTTTATAAGCAAATAGGTAAAACGCATGTTCCTCAAGGAGATGTTAGCGAGCAAGCCATTATTTTAGATAAGCTTTATAAGCTAGAATCTGAGCTTCCTGAGGTAGAAAAAGTCAAAGCAATCTTTAAGCAAACCTTTGCTCTAGCTAGCTCTCTTTCTCCTTTAAAATTAGAATTTAAATGGATAACCGGGGAAAAGCAATATTTTACCCTGTCCAATTATTCCTCATATTTTGTAAATATTAATCGCCTTTTAATTTGGAATAAAATCCCTGGTGGAAAGGAACACTTAGACCAAGAAGAAATCAAGTATTTGCCATTAGAAAAAAAAGGAGAGCTGTTTAGAGAGTGGATTGAAAGGCATGGCAAAGATATTACGAGGCTAGAGATAACAGGAGTCGGCTTGACCTTCTTACCTGCAGAGATAGGACAACTTTTTCAGCTGGAATGGCTTGACTTAAGCGGCAACCAGCTCACCACCCTTCCTGCGGAGATAGGGCAGCTATCGCAGCTGCAAACCCTTAAATTAAATAGCAACCAGCTTGCTTCTCTTCCTACCGATATAGGGCAACTTTCTCAGCTGGAGCACCTTGACTTAAACAATAACCAGCTTACCTCTCTTCCTGCAGAAATAAGGAATCTTTCTCGTCTGCTATGGCTTTACTTAAATAACAACCAGCTAGCAAGCCTTCCTCCAGAGATAGGACAGCTATCGCAGTTGCAATGGCTTGGCTTAAACAGCAACCAGCTTACCGTCCTTCTTCCAGAGATAGGACAGCTTTTGCAGCTGAAAACGCTTAATGTAAGAAATAACCAGCTCACCTCACTTCCAGCAGAGATAGGGCAACTTTCTCAGCTGCAATACCTTTACTTAAATAGTAACCAACTTACCTCTCTTCTTGCAGAAATAGGAGGGCTTTCTAAGCTTGAAGCGCTTTATTTAAGCAACAACCAGATTGTCACCCTTCCTGCAGAGATAAGGCAGCTGTCTCAGCTGCGAAACCTTTTCTTAAACAACAACCAGCTTATTTCCCTTTCTATAGAGATAGGACAACTGTCTCAGCTGCAAGAGCTTTACCTAGACGGTAACCAGCTCACATGCCTTCCCGCAGAGATAGGACAGCTGTCTCAGCTGCAATGGCTTTACTTAGATGACAATCAGCTTACCATTCTTCCTGCAGAGATAGGGCAATTATCGCAGTTGCAAATGCTTTACTTAAATAACAATCAGCTTACCATTCTTCCTGCAGAGATAGGGCAGCTGGGACAGCTGCAAAGGCTTGGCTTAAGCAGCAACCAGCTTACTGCTCTTCCTGTAGAGGTAGGGCAGTTATCGCAGCTGCAGACGCTTATCTTAAGCAGCAACCAGCTTACCCGTCTTCCTGAAAAAATAGGGCAGCTATTGCAGCTGCAAGATCTTTTCTTAAGCGAGAACCAGCTTAACTCCCTTCCTGTAGAGATAGGGCAACTACCTACTCTGAAAATTTTTCAGGTGAAAGGAAATCCGCTGCAAAGCATACCCGATGAAATAAAGCAGCGTTTTTGCCTGTAGCTGAAAAAGTTTGTTTCTTCATCACCTAATGTGTTATAGGAACGAATCGGTATGCTTAGTCGGTATGCTTAGTTAGAAGGCTTTAAGAAAATAGATAAACCTCCGGGCCCCTTCAGACACATTCACATTTGAAATTGTATCTTCCCTGCTAAAGAAGACGAAGAATTTCCAAAAGCTTTTTATAGCCCTCTATCTTTAAGTTTAAAGGCTAAGAATTTGCCTCTAAAATTCTTTTTACGTTTTGGATAGTTCATGTATATAATGTCCTAAAAAAACAACTGAAAATATCAATAATTAAAAAAGGTCATGCAATGAATCCTAGCTCTTCTTTCACTATTGAAAACCTACCTAATGAGGTACTCACCTCGATTTTGGAGTATTGTCCCACGCCTGCCTTACTTAGAGTTTGTACTAGATGGCGCCATCTGCTAGCTACTGAAGTCATGCCTTCTCTTTATAAGCAAATAGGTAAGATGCATGTTCCTCAAGGAGATGTTAGCGAGCAAGCCCTTATTTTAGATAAGCTTTATAAGCTAGAAGCTGAGCTTCCTGAGATAGAAAAAGTCAATGCAATATTTAAGCGAATCTTTAGTTTAGGTAAATCTCTTTCTCCAGTAGAATTAGAATTTCAATGGAAAACCGCAGAAAAAAGATATTTTACCTTTTCTAATTATTCCTTATATTTTGTAAATATTAACCGCCTTTTAATTTGGAAAAAAATCCCGGAGGGAGAAGAATACTTAAACCAAGAAGAAATCAAGTATTTGCCTTTAGAAAAAAAAGGAGAGCTTTTTAGAGATTGGATTGAAAGGCACGGCAAAGATATTACGAGCTTGGATTTAACGGAAATCGGCTTGACTTCTTTATCCCCAGAGATAGGGCAGCTACCTCATCTGCAAACGCTTAACTTAGAAAATAACCAACTTACTTTCCTTCCAGCAGAGATAGGGCAGCTACCTCATCTGCAAACGCTTAACTTAGAAAATAACCAACTTACTTTCCTCCCAGCAGAGATAGGACAACTTTTTCAGCTGCAATGGCTTCACTTAAACAATAACCAGCTCACCACTCTTCCTGCAGAGATAGGGCAGCTACCTCATCTGCAAACGCTTAACTTAGAAAAT